>JACPWC010000059.1 GCA_016197225.1 Chloroflexota bacterium | reverse complement strand
TCCCATTTGAATCAGCATGCCGATCAATAACGGAATGTCATCTATTCGGGTCGAGGTTATGGGGAGCTGGGGTATCATATACCCCAGCATAACTCACCTAATTCAACTTTAACCCTAAAATTTTACTCGAAACGGGAGTTACATAGATACTTGGCGGGTAGGATTCAACGAGTTGACTTGGATAACCCGACATGCAAATGTTCAGGCACAAGTGAAGGTCGCGGCTCAAGGTAAAACCTACATTTCATACACACTCGACGACACATTTGACTTGCGTCCACAAGGGGGCAGAAGTGGTGCATATAACACAATCACCACAGTAACGGGGATACTTTACCACGATGTCGTCGGAGGCAACGATCAGTTGAAAGTACAAGCCCATTGGTCTAACTACATTGGCCCTTAGTGTCCGATCGGGTTATGAAACGCATGGGCAGATTCTAGTTGCATCTTTAGTAAACGAGAACTGCTTATGCATGTTACTGAAGAACAGAGGCGAAATTATGCACGCTAAAGGTAATAACAGAGCAAAAAAGTTGCTTCTTATGATTCCGCTCACTACACTGCTGATTGCTGTCCTCGGTTGTGGAGGTTCAACCATGCAAAAACCAAGACAAGTAGACCCGTTTTACGAAGGAACTGGCGATTTGGATTCTATTCGTATCCCTCTGTTAAAGCCTTATGAAGCCATAAATGCTAAAGGAAATAGCTTGGGTTGGTATATGGATCTGTACGGGCAAGGAAAAGAAGTATATTTTCAAATCCAACATATAGAAAAAATAGCAGTCGAAAAAGGGGTGATAATGGCTTTTGCGTCTGAGAATCGGCAATCAGCATCTTGGTTACCTGCTTGGTACTGGATCGTCATTATTCCTGACCAAAATATAGAGATAGGTTTCGAAAACGAAGAAGATTTCAAGAAATATATACAAGAGTATGGCATAGTTGAGCCTTTGTGGACAGATCCGACCGAGGTGTTTCAGGAATTTGAAAAAACAGGTTGCGCAGATTGGATACCGAACTGCATTGTGCAAGGGGATGAAAGAAATACACCTTAATTGGCAAGTTCCACTAAAGCATTCTAGGTAACAGTTTCTACTCCTACAGCCACCGTAGCCCTCAACAGCTACGGTGGTTTGCTTCAATGGTAATGCTCAAAGGGGACATGGGCTTTACGACTATTGGCGGCTATTGCCTACATGTCGGATTGATCAACGACGCGACCACAACATTTATCAACAGCAGCCGGGTTAACATCACTGACGCGCCGCACGTGATTGAAGTGGACCGGCAGGTCAGCACCGCCGCCGGCGCGAACAACGGCAAAGTGGACTGGTAGCTGGATGGCACCCACCAGACCGGCCTGAGCGGGATTGACAACGACACCCGCCGCATTGACCGCGCGCCTAGGCGACAATCTCTATCGCCTGACTCGCGCCGATTACGACGATGGCCGCTCATTCGCTTACACCTACGACTCGGTGGGCAACCGGTTGACACAGGAAGTGTGCGTGAGCGCCGGCAACTGTGTGACGACGAGTTACGTTTACGACATTGCCAACCGCCTCATCTCGGTAAACGGCACGGCCTACATCTGGGATAACAACGGCAATCTGTTGAACGATGGCACGAATGAGTACACGTATGACGCCGCGAATCGGCTGACGAGCGTGACGGGCGGCGGGAATACATCATCGTATGCGTATAACGGTCTTGGAGATCGTGTCTCGCAGACCGTCAATGGCGTGACGACGAACTATACACTCGACCTGAACACCGGGCTGACGCAGGTGTTGAGCGATGGGACGAACACTTATCTCTACGGGAATGGAAGAATTGGCGAGTTGCAACCTGGCGGATTTGTGTATCACTTGGGCGATGCGCTGGGGAGCGTGAGGCAGTTGGCGGATGCGACGGGAGAGGTGACGCTGGCGAGGAGCTTTGAGCCGTTTGGATCGCCACTCACAAGTGTAGGTGCTGGCAGTAGCGTATTCGCGTTCACTGGAGAACAATTTGACGGCGCGACAGGGTTGACGTTCCTCAGAGCAAGATTTTACGCGTCGGCGACGGGAAGGTTTCTGACGAAGGATCCGTCAAGGGCTGAGACTAATCTCTATGTGTATGCAGCGGCAAGCCCAGTGTTGTTTACCGATCCGTCTGGATTATGTGTTCAACAGTTTTGTTTTCTCTTCTATTTTCCTGGGGCAGGCAATGATGGCACAAACTATTATGCTAATGAAAATACTCTGCTTACTAATGTGAGTCAAAAAGGAGGAATCTCTTATCGGAAAATATGGCCTTTCGGCCCAAATCCGAAGTATGTTCATCCTAACAATTCTAATCCCGGCCAAAAAATAATAGTCGGGGATAATACTCTGAGCCAGCTTTGTGCTGCCTATCCAGACACGTATAACTCCATTTTTATCGATGCGCTCTCTCTAGTAAATGGTGGCTCTGGAAATATTTCTGATCCCTCTTCTGGAAAGGCGAAAGAAATTGCAGATATAATAGCTGGAGCCCTGCTAAGCGGCAATTACACTGCCAACAGTTCGCAAATGGAGGTGGATTTCCTGGCATATAGTGCAGGCGGTCAAGTCGCCTACGGAGTAGCACAAGAGCTAAAAGGGTACGGAATTGAGGTTGATAATCTCGCCTTACTAGGCACACCTCTAAGAGCAAGTCGAGGATGGGGCAATATTGGCAAAATTTATGATATGCGCGGCACGTTAGATATAACAGTAGCACAGCTCCTTCATCAAACGCCTAATAGACAATTAGCTAATCAAGTTGAAGGCCTTGCAAGAGCAGCAATAATCAGTGCTGTCGGCGAAGATGATCGAGATCATAGTTGGGCCTACTATAATCAGTCTGTTGGTCTATACTCAAACCCTAACTATCAAAGAAAAGATTTAGCTTTTTTCACTCACGATTATTTTGGCGATAGTGACGGCAAACATCTCTACGATCCTGAATATTATGCTCCGCTTATCAGGAACGGATATGCACATGGAGCCGATGCGGCAGAGAAGCTTAGCCAAGCCGCGAAAGTCTATTATGGTGGGCGAGACCCCCTAGAAGTATTGGCAGACTACCTGGTATATGATCCTACAGGCCCCAGATTCGGCTCTAACCCATGAGGCGTCTATGATACAAAGCACCGGGAAAACTAGCAGAATCAAAATGATGATTTACGCTTGTCGTCTATCGCTTATTCTAACTGTTGCTGTATTTATCATGGCCGCAGTGGTTGCGTGCGAATCGCCAGAAGCAAAATACTCACGTTTGGCAGTTACACTGTATCCTACTTTTGATGCTTTGAATGAGCAGGAGCGTACCACCTTGCCGACCCCTCCTGATACTCGGCTGTTGTACAAAACAACCACTACTGCATATGGTCGTAGGCTTCAACTCTATTACGCGACTCTGTTGAGCTACGATGAGGTAACAACTTATTACACAGAGAATTTGGAGCAGGCAGGCTGGAAACTTGACGGTGACCTATTCAAGCGCGGAACCACATGTGTATGGATTTACGACTCTATCACAGGGGATATTCAAATATTTCCTATTCCCACATCTGCACCTGGAGAGACAGCCTACCTTGTGTGGCTCTGGCATGACTTTTTCAATCAGCCTTTTAGCATACCAACCCCTGCTGGCGTTGATGTCTGCGCTGAGGCATATTGTTGGTATTGTAGATAAAGGCCGATTATCACGCGTTTGAGGCAGAAGAGGTCTCGTTGCACAGCGGGCTTCTCTGCGTTGTCTCTCTACTTCTATCTTGCATGATTGTGCCGTTATCGGTTTTGTAGCTTCACTTCCGCTTCGCCTTTCACAACAATCCTGCGCAACATTGAAGGGAGCAGTGGCAAAGCATCCACTTGCTGGATAACATGCACCTTGCAACAGGCCAACGAAGACGCCGACTCTCACTCGAACACCCTCGGCTACACGCACCCAGCCTGCCACGCGCACGCCGCACCCAACACTGACGCAGACTCTCACCCCCAAGCCAACGCTAACGGCCACGCCCCTGCCGCCCACGCCGACTCCGCCGCCGCCCGTCTCGCAAATCGTCATCACTTACGCCTATGACAACTTGTATCGCCTGACTCACGCCGACTACTACGATGGCCGCTCGTTCGTCTACACTTACGATTCCGTTGGCAACCGGCTCTCGCAAGAAGTCTGCGTAAGCGCCGGCAACTGTGTGACGACGAGTTACGTTTACGACATTGCCAACCGCCTCATCTCGGCAAACGGCACGGCCTACATCTGGGATAACAACGGCAATCTGTTGAACGATGGCACGAATGAGTATGTCTATGATGCCGCGAACAGGCTGACGAGCGTCACGCGAAGCGATCAGTCAACAGTGAGCAGTTATCAGTACAACGGCCTGGGCGACCGGGTCTCGCAGACGGTGAATGGTGTGACGACGAACTATACGCTGGACTTGAATACGGGGCTGACGCAGGTGTTGAGCGATGGGACGAATGCGTATTTGTATGGCAACGGGCGCATTGGAAAACTGCAACCCGGCGGGTTTGTCTATCATCCGGTCTTTGACAGGTAACACTTGCTTATCAGGATAGCGCTCTAACTCCTTCACGCTAACTCAAACTTCAGCCGGGTTGAAAGAACAGGTTGGCTCTGGTAGAATGCCCCTCACCGCCGCCTTAGCTCAATCGGCAGAGCAATCGCTTCGTAAGTGATAGGTTTCGGGTTCAACTCCCGAAGGCGGCTCACCCTGAGAAAACTGCTTTCAACGCGCCAGCCCCACCGGCTGGCGTTTCCATGAATAGAGAGGTCTGATTTCAAAATGCAAAGTCGCTATTTTCGCTGGCTCATCCCGATCGTCATCCTGTTTGCCATTGCGGCCTACCTGGCCTGGCCCACCAGCCAGCAACTCCGCAACCCGTTCGACAACCTATCCCTCCTCCGTGACATTTCGGTGCGGCAGGGTCTCGACTTGCAGGGTGGCCTGCAAGTTCTGCTTGAAGCCGACTTGCCCGCCGACCAAGCGGTTGATGCTGGCGCGATGAATGACACCAAGAGCATCATCGAGAATCGTGTCAACGGCCTGGGCGTCACCGAACCCATTGTGCAACTTTCGGGCGACCGCCGCCTGGTGGTTGAACTGCCCGGCCTGGCCGACACCGAGCAGGCGCTGGCCCTGCTCAAACAAACCGCCCTACTGGAGTTTGTTGACACGGTCGATCAACGGTTTGCTGAAGGCGACGTGATTCAGACCGATTTCGCCGCCGGTTCAACCCCAACTTCCACCGGGGAGGCGGCCCCCACCGGCCAGGTCTATCACACCCTCATGACGGGCAAGGAACTCACCAGCGCCACCGTCCAAACCAACCAGACCGCCGGTCAGGTCGTCGTCGCCTTTGAACTCACGCCGGAAGGCGAGCAAATTTTCGGCCAACATACCACGGCCAACGTCGGCAAAATTCTCACCATCGTCCTCGACAAAACCGTGATCTCCAGCCCTAGCATTAACGGCCCCATCACCGGCGGCTCAGGCGTCATCACCGGCAACTTCACCGTCGAGACGGCCAACCAGCTTGCCCTGCAATTGCGTTATGGCTCTCTGCCCGTGCCGCTCAAAATCGCCGAAAGCCGCACCGTCGGCCCCACCCTGGGCCAGGACTCGCTTCGCAAAAGTCTCATCGCCGGAATCATCGGGCTGGTGGTAATTGCCATCTTCATGATCGCCTACTACCGTTTGCCGGGCGTGCTGGCCGTGCTGGCGCTGTTGATGTATGCCACCCTCACCTTCACCCTGTTCAAACTCATCCCGGTCACGCTCACCCTGCCCGGCATCGCCGGCTTCGTGCTCTCGGTGGGCGTGGCGGTGGACGCCAACATACTGATCTTTGAGCGCATGAAGGAAGAATTGCGGGCCGGTCGCAAGCTGGTGACTGCTGTCGAAGAAGGCTTTCGCCGGGCATGGGCGTCCATCCGCGACTCGAACATCTCGACGCTCATCACCTGCATCATTCTTTTCTGGTTTGGCAGTCAGTTCGGGGCGAGCGTCGTCAAAGGGTTTGCCCTGACTCTGGCCCTGGGCGTGGTGGTCAGCCTGTTCACCGCCGTGCTGGTCACGCGCACGCTTTTGCACGCCATGCTCGACAACATGGATTTCTCCGAACGCCATTCGTGGTTCGGCATCTAAGAGGCTGTGTAGGGCGAATTGGCAATTCGCCCTACAATCGTTGAGTCTAAGGTAACATCATGAACATTATCAGCAAACGTTATTGGTACTTTGCCATCTCGCTGGTGGTCATCATCCCCGGCATCATCTCGCTGGCGCTGTGGGGCCTGCCGCTCTCCATTGACTTCACAGGCGGCTCAAAACTGGAAGTGCAACTTCCGCAAGCCGTCGAGACTGCCGAAATCATATCGCTCATGGCCGATCTCGGCTTTAGCGACAGCATCGTGCAAACCTCTGATAACAACACCGTCATCATCCGCACCAAGACCCTGGATGAAGCCAGCCAGGCAAAAGTGGTAGCCGGGTTGAAAGACAAATACGGCGAAGTCGTGGTTCTGCGCTTCGACAATGTCGGCCCCACCGTAGGCGCGGAAGTGACGCAGAAGGCGGCGCTGGCTGTGGCGGCGGCTTCGATCGGCATTCTGGCCTACATCACTTATGCTTTTTGGAGCGTGCCGCACGCGATTCGTTACGGCGTGTGCGCCATCATCGCCATGCTCCACGACGTGCTGGTGATGATCGGCGCGGCCTCCCTGCTCGGCCACTTTTTGGGCTGGGAAGTGGATGCCCTGTTCCTGACCGCCGTGCTAACCGTGATTGGCTTCTCGGTGCACGACACGATTGTGGTGTTCGACCGCATCCGCGAGAACCAGAGGGTCTACCGCCGGGCCAGCTACGAGGCGGTGGTCAACCACTCCATCGTGCAAACGCTCGACCGCTCGATCAACACCCAGCTTACGGTCATGTTCACCTTGCTGGCGCTGGTTTTGTTCGGCGGAGTGACTATTCAGCACTTTATCCTTACGTTGCTCATCGGCGTGTTCAGCGGCACGTACTCTTCAATTTTCAATGCCGCGCCGCTGTTGGTGGTGTGGGAGAACAAAGAGTGGGGCCGCTGGTTCGGGCGCGGCAACCAGGCCGAAGCGACGGCTTGAGCTGTTGTAGAGCGAGTTGACCGCTTCGCGTCGCCCCACATTTTCAAATCAGATCAAAAGAGCGCGGCAGATGCCGCGCTCTTTTTGTATAGTCCCATTGAAGTTTCAGAAGTCCGTCGCACTTCTTACGGCCCTACCCCGTTCCAGCGTTTAATCTCGGCGCTGAAGACAAGCACGACGACAGCGCCCAGCACAATAAACGGACCGTAAGGAATCGGGGTGAAGGCGGTGTAGCCGCCGCGAAGGCGTTTGAAGAGAAGGTACAGCCCGGCCACCACGCCGCCAGACACGATGGTGAACACGATGGTTAGAATGATGCCCGGCCAGCCCACCGCCAACCCGGCCACCCCGGCCAGATTCACATCGCCGCCGCCAAACGGCACTTCAGTCAGAGGTTCGCCCCGCAAGCGTTCCACCAGCCGGGCAAAGCCGAAGCTGAACAGGTAGAGCAGGTAAAAGACGCCAAACCCGGCCAGCCCGCCAAACGCGGATTTGGTGAGGGCGGGGATCGGTTCCTGTTCGCCGGCAAACAAGGCGTAGAGAGAGACAGCCATTGAAGCGGGTGATGAGGCTGGCCGCAGGCCGGGCAGTACGGCGGCTGAGGGTGGAGGCGGTGCGGCAGGTCGTCGGCCAGGGCATTGAGGGCGGCCCCAACCACGAGTCCGAGCAGGGCTAGACCGAGTTGAGTCATGGGCGAGATTATATATCAGCCCTATGTTAGAATCGCCTCATGATTGAGCAAGCCCCCGCACCCACTCGCTACTTCCCGGATCGCGACCGGTTGAGCGTCCTGACCGCCGTGATTCTGCTGGCCTATGCCCTCACCCGAGTCGTGGAACTGCCGGCCCGCGAATTCAGCGCCCGTCTCTTTGGCTCTTCCATCGGCGTCGAAGTCAACGGGCAAGTCATCATTCTGCTCATGGTCGCCGCCCTGATCAGTTCCGGCTCGGACACATTGATTCGCAGCCACCCGCGATTCAGCGGCGGCGTGATGTCCGGGCCGGTTCATTGGGTTCTGCCGGGGGCAACCGCGCTGGCATTGGGGTTAATTCTCAACCTGGCCCCGCTCGGGCCGGCCTGGTGGCTGGGACTGGCATTGAGCGCCCTGTTGCTGGTCATCGTGCTTGTGGCCGAGTACATCGTCGTCGAACGAACCGACCCGGCCTTTGGGGCCGCCAGCTTTGGTCTCACCGCGTTAACGTTCATTGTAGCGTTGGCGATTTTTGGCTGGATACGTTTCACCGGCACGCGGGCGGCGCTCTCGGCCACGAGCGCGGCCCTGCTGGGCGGATTGCTGGCCCTGCGCCTCTTCCTGCTCAACCAGGCCGAGGCCCAGCGCAGTTTAATTTTCGCGGGTGTGATCGGGTTGACGTGCGGCGAGACGATGTGGGCCTTGAACTACTGGCGGGTGACTCCGATTGGAGCCGGTTTGTTGTTGCTGGTGTTGTTCTACGCTTTGCACGGGCTGGCCCAACAACACCTCGCCGGCCAACTCAACCGGCGAGTGATCGTCGAGTTTGCGGTGGTCGGCATGCTCGGCGGCATTATCGCCCTGAGTTTGGCCTTGCCACGATGAAATAAAGACAACGCGCCGAGAACATCGGCGCGTTTTTGTTTGTGATTAAGGGGTGGGCCGGGGTGGCGGCCCCGGGGTGGGGAACGTCAGTGGCCCGGTTGTGGAAGTCGGCGTGGCGCTGGCAGTCGGCGTGTCCGTCGGGAATACGATTGGCGTTGGCGTGGGTTGGGGCAGGCGAATCACATCCGGCAATAACGGGCTGAGCACAAAGCTAATGACGACGATCAGGCCAATGATTTGCAGCGCTTTGGAGCGGCGGGAGGTTGGGCGCGAGTCGAATTTTTTGGGTGAGGCGGTTTTTTTACTCATCGCCGGCGATTATAACATGCGGGCTTTTACTTCGGCGGCGACTGGTTGCCGGCCTGCGCCGCTCATTACGCTTCGCGGCGTTTGGCCCGCCAGCCCACCATGCGCTCGGTGCCGTCCAACAGCCGCCGGATGTTGGGGCGCAAGGCCCACACCTGCAGAATAAAAATCAAAACACCATAAGCCACATATTCCCAGGGCGAGCCGAAAAACATGGCGCGCACCAGAAAGATTCCGGTGGCGATCAGCCCGGCAGACATGGTGGCGACTGAAGCGTAACCAATGCCAAAAAGAACGACTGCGCCCACCGGCACGATGATGAGCGCGCTCCAGGGCCACAACCCAATGGCCGCCCCCACCGACGGCGCGCCGCCCGCCCCGCCGCCGAATTTTAGTTGCGTCTTTCCGTTTTCGAGTTGCACCCGCTCGGCCAAAAAGATTGAGTAGTTGTGGCCGAACACGGCCATGACCCCGGCCAGCGTCTCGGCCCAGTGGTTGCCGCCGGTGAGCGCCCCGGCCAGCCAAACCGCAAATGTGCCTTTCAAAATATCAAACGCGGCAGTTGCCAGGCCTGCGCCAAAACCTGCCGCCCGCATGGCGTTGGTGCCGCCGGTGCGGCCACTGCCCACTTCACGAATGTTTTTGCCGGACATGAGCCGGACGATCACCACCCCGGAAGGTATTGAGCCAAGAAAATAAGCCAGTATCAAAGATACCGCCCCAAGAACCAAATTCATTCGTGTCCTCCTAAAAGGTTAAGCAGGCAAAGTCAACACACTTAAACCCTCTGCTTGTTATAAAGTTTCAGCCTTCCACCTGGAGCAAAATCTCTCGCGCTTCCCCGCCCCGAATCTCGAATGCCCGAGCCTGCCAACGCCCGTCAGCACCGGGGGCGCAGATGACGTAGGCCGAGTCCGGGTAGTAGGCCTCGGCCACGTCGGTGGCGGACGGAGTCGGCGGCCCGGCGGGGTGAGAGTGAAAGATGCCAAGCAGTTCCCAGCCGCGTTCGTCAATCTCCAAAATTGTCTGGATGAGTTTCTCCGGTTCCATCGAATAGCGAACCGGGCTGGGCGTGGCGTTAGTAACTAAGTACACCCTCTGAACACGCCCACCTTGTCCACCCAGCAGACCACAAGCTTCGTTGGGCTTCCCGGCGTCGAGGTGAGCGAAGATTTCAGATAGTTGGTCAACATTGATTGTAAGAGATCGTTCCATCTGCTTCTTTTCCCACTCGCCAAACTTTTGCAGACGCTCCTGCAAAATTATTAGAGAAGCCGCATGCTCCAGAAACTCAGGTTGCCGGAATTCGGGCGGAAACTCGTCAGCTATCAATTGCGCACGCTCACGAATCAACTGCTCATTCATCATTGCTCGCTGACGCAAACTCGCCTCAACCTCACTCTCATTCTGTATCTGGTGCAGGTCAGTCATAGAACCAATTATACCCGGCAACTCTTCGCTCTACCCAATTTCCCATTTGACAGGCGATGAATTTCGGTATATTATGCTTCAAAATTTAGGATAGCCTAAAATTATTCTTCGGAAATACAAAATGGAAACCATCTCCCACGCCGTCGAAGACTACCTCAAAGCTATTTACGAATTGCAGGAAGACACGGGCAAAGTGTCCACCAACGCCCTGGCCGAAAAGCTGGCGGTTGCCCCGGCCTCCGTCACCGGCATGATCAAAAAGCTGGCCGAAGACCGCCCGCGCCTGGTGGATTACGAAAAGCATCGCGGCGTCACCCTCACCGCCGCCGGGCGCAAGATCGCCCTCGAAGTCATTCGCCACCACCGCCTGCTGGAACTTTATTTGCATCAGGCGCTGGGCTACTCGTGGGATCAAGTAGACGCCGAAGCCGAGAAGCTGGAGCACGTTATCTCTGAAGACTTTGAAGATCGAATCTGCGCCCTGATGGGAAACCCGGAAGTAGACCCGCACGGCGACCCCATTCCGACTAAAGACGGGGTCATCGCCGACCCGGCCGGGGAACCCCTGACTAACCTTGCCCCCGGCCAGACCGCCCGCGTAGCCCGCGTGCGCGACGACGACCCTGCCCTGCTTCGCTACCTGGCCGAGTTGGGCATCATTCCCGACGCGCTGGTCATCATCGCCGATAAAGCGCCCTTCGATGGGCCGCTTCACGTTCGCGTGGGTAACCGCGCTGACTCGCATGCCCTGGGCAAGCAAGTGACCAACCAGATATTTGTTGAAATCAAAAACTGAAAGAAGTTGCAGACATGGACATGAAATCGAATCTTTCTCGACGCGACTTTCTAAAAATCGGCACCGTCAGCACGCTCGGCGCAGCCGGCATTGCCGCCCTGGCTCAGCAGTCGCAAGCCGTCGCCGAAACGCCGCCCGCCCGCCCGGAAAACGACCAGGGCGTCATTGATCACAGCGTTCACGGCGGCAACATGACCACCGGCGACGTGGACACGACTAGTCCTGGCGCGTTCGACCCGGCAAAGTATCTGACTCACTTTGACTACGGGACAGTTACCACCCTGCCCGGCGGCCAGACCTTGCGCGAGTGGAACATCTACGCTGTGGATCAAGAGATCGAAGTCGCGCCCGGAGTTAAATTTCCCGGCTGGGCTTATGGCCTGGAGGGGCAACCCCCGCAAATCCCCGGCCCCACCTTTCGGTGCACCGAGGGCGACCGCCTGCGCTTCAACTTCGGCAACGGGTCGGCCCATCCACACACCATCCATTTTCACGGCATCCACCCGCCAAGCATGGACGGCTTTACGCCCGTCCTCAAAACCGGCGAGCGTTTCACTTACGAGTTCGACGCCAAACCGTTCGGCCTGCATCTCTATCACTGCCACACCCCGCCCCTCAAGCGCCACATTCACAAGGGGTTGTACGGCACGTTCATCATTGACCCGCCCGGCGGGCGCGAACCCGCCCACGAAATGGTGATGATGATGAACGCCTTCGACACCAACTTCGACGGCGAGAACGAAATCTATGCCGCCAACACCGTCGCCTTCCACTACGCCAAGCACCCCATCCAGGTCAAAGTCGGCGACCTCATCCGCATTTATCTTGTCAACATCACCGAGTTCGATCCGGTCAATTCGCTTCACCTGCACTCGAGCATGTACAAACTCTTCCGCACCGGAACCCGGCTCGATCACTATGAACTGACCGACACGGTGACGATGGGCCAGGGCGAGCGCCACATTCTGGAGTTTGCGCCCGAATTCCCTGGCCGCTACATGTTCCACGCCCACCAGAGCGAGTTGGCCGAACTCGGCTGGATGGGTTTCTTTGACGCGAGGGCCTAAACGATGGATACACCACGCACTGTTCCCGCCACACCTAAGGTCGCCAACTGGCCGTTATGGCTATCGGCCCTCCTGCCGCTCGTCCTCCTCGGCGCGCTCGTCGCCGTCTTCTTCTTCACCAACCCGCTCGCCGCCTTCAAAGCCGACGGCCTCCCGCCCATCGAGTCGATCTCCATCGAACGCATTGAACTGCGCCCCGGCGAGTTCATCGTCACCGTCTTCAACGGCAGCCCCGATCCGCTCACCATCGCCCAGGTCACCGTAGACGATGCGTTTTGGGAATGGCAGATGACGCCGAGCGCCGAACTGCCACGACTGGGACGGGGCACGATCACGATTCCGTATGACTGGATGCAAGGCGAGCCGCACGCCATCACCGTCGTCACCGAATCCGGCACGACCTTCACCGGGGAAGTCGCCATCGCCGCCGAGACGCCTCAACCTGGCCCAACCCAGTTTCTGGCTTATGGCCTGCTCGGCGTCTACATCGGCGTTATCCCGGTCGGCCTCGGCCTGCTTTGGTTCCCGGCCATGCGCCGCATGGGCCGCAAAGGCTTGAACTTCGTGCTGGCGCTCACCGTCGGCCTGCTCGTCTTCCTGCTGATTGACACCGCCCTCGAAGCCATTGAAGTGGCCGGCGACGTGGCCGGAGTTTTTCAAGGCTTGCCCGTCGCCGCCTTCGCCGCCCTGCTCGCCTGGCTGGCCATCCTGGCCGTGAGCGGCAAACCATCTGAGGCCGAACGTGACAACAGTGGCGGGCGTTTGCGGATCGCGACTCTGATCGCCCTCAGCATCGGCCTGCACAATTTGGGCGAAGGTCTGGCCGTCGGCGCGGCCTTTGCTCTGGGTGAGGCGACGCTCGGCTCCTTCCTCGTCATCGGCTTCACTCTGCACAATGTGACCGAGGGTGTGGGAATTGCTGCTCCCGTGACAAAAGATCGCCCTTCGCTCAAGGCCTTCATTCTTCTCTGCCTGCTGGCCGGCGCCCCGGCCATCCTCGGCGCGTGGATCGGCGGCTTCGCCTACTCGCCTCTGCTGGCGACGATCTTCCTCGGCGTTGGCGTGGGCGCAATCTGGCAGGTCATCGTCGAAGTGGGCCGTCTGCTGATCCGTGATGCAGAGAAGAATAACGAGTCGGTCGCCAACTGGGTCAACGTAGCCGGGCTGGCGCTTGGCATCGCCGTGATGTACTTCACGGCTTACTTTGTGAAGTTTTAAAAGGCGCGTCATCCTTGATAGGAGGCCGGGACATGAGTCACAAAAGAAAGCTGATCGCAGGGATAGCCGTCGTCATCGTCATCCTGGCAATCGTGCCTGCCAGCCTCGTCTACCGAAGCCGCCAGAATTTTATGCCGCCCATCAACGCCGTGATTTCGGTAGAACGGACGCTGTGCTCAGGAATTTGCTCAACTTCTCTGCTGACCATTCACGGAGACGGAAGAGCCACGTTTGAGGGCAAGGCCAACTCCATCATCGAAGGCGTGCGAAAGACGACTCTCAGCCGCGACAAAATTGAAGAATTGCTCAAGGCCGTTGAAGAAATGCATTTCTTTGCCTTGCAAGACAGCTATTTCGATCCGACCGCGAACGCCCGCCTGATCACCGTCGCCGTGACTGTTGATGGCCGAAGCAAAAGCATCTTTCACTATGGTTCGTGTAGCTCGTCCGACAGAAAAATTGCGCCGTCGGAGCTTTGCGCTCTCGAAACGACGATCAACGACATTGCCAATTCTCAACCCTGGGCGCAAGACCAGAGCCACGCCCGCGCCAGCGACCCGGTAGTCCAGGCGGCGGCAAAGTTGAAAGTCCTGGTTTACGAAGTTTGCCCGCACTGCTTCAATCCTTGATACCCGATTACAAAGCAAATCGGAGTTCCCGTGGAAAACGAAATCATTTACAGACTAATCACCTTTTTACTGCTGACCACCGCCCTTGTCATGAGCGGCTACTTCCGGCGCAAAGCCGATCGTGAAGGAGGCCGAATGCAAACTTCGGAAGGGCAGAAGCTGGTCGTCATCTTGCGCCTGCTTGGCCTGATCGTCATCCTGCCACTGCTTGGCTACTTGATCAATCCGGCCTGGGTGGCCTGGGCGCGATTTTCTCTGCCCGACTCGGTTCGGTGGGCGGCGGCGCTGATTGCCATCGCCACACTGCCAGTGTTTTACTGGGTGCTTGTCAGCATTGGCGTAAACATCTCGCCCACCCAGGCCACGCGCCAGAATCACAAGCTGGTCACGCACGGGCCGTATCGTTGGGTGCGGCATCCGCTCTACACAACCGGTTTCATTTGCGCCCTCGCCCTCACCGCCCTCACCACACTCTGGTGGCTCGGAATGGCAATGCCCCTGCCGCTGATCATTCTGCTCCTGCGCACATCCAGGGAAGAGGCGAACTTAGTTGAAACGTTTGGCGACGAGTATCGTGAGTATATGAAACGCGCTGGGCAGTTTTTCCCGAAGCTATTGAGGTGAGATGAGCGCCAATCACTCCCGCTCCTCCGAAGCCGCCAGCCTGACTGTGAAACGGCTGGCCCTGGCCCTCGGCGTCACCCTGGCCTTCGTCTTCGTCGAAGCCCTGGCCGGCATTTATGCCAACAGCCTGGCCCTGCTCACCGACGCCGGCCACAACTTCACCGACGTGATCGCCCTGGCCCTG
Organism: Chloroflexota bacterium; assembly: GCA_016197225.1. Classification (NCBI taxonomy): domain Bacteria; kingdom Bacillati; phylum Chloroflexota; species Chloroflexota bacterium. The sequence goes on along the minus strand of JACPWC010000059.1, from coordinate 85,872 downwards.
AGTTGGCACGCCCTGCGGCTGGCGGCCCGCCCGGCGGACGCCGGCAAAACGTTCGGCTACCATCGCGCCGGGATTCTGATCGCCCTCTTCAACTCGACCACACTCGCGTTGATGACGTTGTGGATTTTTTACGAGGCCTATCGGCGCTTCATCGCCCCGCCGCAAGTAGAAGCCGACATTCTCATCGTCGTCGCCATTCTCGCCTTCATCGTCAACGTCGGCACCGCACTGCTGGTCAGGCGCGGCAGTTCTGGCGACTTGAACTTGAAGAGCGCCTACTTGCATCTTGCCGGTGACGCCGTCTCCACCTTCGGCGCGATTCTGGCCGGTGTCGCCATCCGCTTCACCGGCTGGGTCTTCCTCGACCCGCTGGTTAGCGTCTTTATCGGCTTGCTCATTTTGCGGAACGCCTGGGGCATCGTCCGCGAGAGCGCCGACATTTTGCTCGAAGGCACGCCGCACAATCTGGATATGAACGCGATGGTGAGCGATCTAAAAAACGTGAAGGGCGTGCGCGGCGTCCACGACCTGCACGTGTGGAGCATCACCCAAGCCATGCGCGCCCTCTCGGCCCACATCCTGACCGACGACGTGCTCATCAGCACGGGCGCAGTGATTCAGCGCGACCTCAACGAACTGCTGAACCACAAATACGGCATCGCCCACGCCGCCTTACAGTTGGAGTGCGCCGGGTGCGAGCCGGATTTGCTCTATTGCAATTTGGAGAAGGCCAGCCACGAGCATCTTGCCTGAGGCGGCGATCTAAGAAAGCGTCTTAACCTGTTGGGCGGCAGTTGCACTGCCGTCCGCGCCCCGCAGTGCAACTGCGGGACGAACTCCGACAGGGATTTGGAACAGTCTCTAACAACAGGAGTTGTCCTATGAATCAAAGCATTGTTATCACCACCCAGGGCCTGACAAAATCCTACGGCCACGTCCACGCCCTGCAAGGCGTGACTCTCGAAGTATGCCAGGGCGAAGTCTTCGGTTTCCTCGGCCCGAACGGAGCCGGCAAAACCACTGCCATCCGCTGCCTGCTCGACCTCATCCGCCCCAACGGCGGCACGGTGCGCGTCCTCGGCCTCGACCCTCAGGCCGACCCGCTGGCCGTGCGCGCTCGCGCCGGCTACCTTCCCGGCGAACTGCGCCTCGAGGACAATATGACAGTCGAGGGCGCATTGCGATTCTTCAACCGCTTGCGCGGCAACAAAGCAGATTGGAACTTCACCCGCCGCCTGGCTGAAAGACTCGATCTCGACCTCAAAACCCCGATCAAGAATCTCTCGAAAGGCAACAAGCAGAAGGTCGGCCTCGTTCAGGCGTTGATGCACCGCCCCGAACTGCTCCTCTTGGACGAGCCGACTCTCGGCCTCGACCCTTTGATCCAGCAAGAAACACTGCGCCTGATTCGAGAAGCAAAGGCCGGGGGCGCAACCGTGTTCCTCTCCTCCCACATCCTCAGCGAGGTGCAGGAAATAACCGATCGCGTCGCCATCATCCGGCAAGGCGTGGTTGTGGAAGTGGCGGAAACGGCGGCGCTCATCAATCGCGCCCTGCGCCGGGCGCGCGTTCGCTTTCGCCAGCCGGTGGATAGCGCGGCCCTGGCCAACCTGGCCGGAGTGAAAATCCTGGCGCGGGACGACGGCACCGGAGTGTTGATACAGGTTGAAGGCGAAATGGACAGCCTGATTAAAACGCTGGCCGTCTACCCGGTGAGCGATTTCGAGACGGAACGCCCGTCGCTGGAAGAAATTTTCCTCACCTATTACGAGTCCGGCCGAAAGGAGGACAACTAAAATGATCACCGTTTTTCTACATACACTTGCCCGCTCGCGCGGCGCAATTCTCGGCTGGGGCATCTCCCTGGCCCTGCTCGGCATGTATCTCATGACGTTCTACGACACGCTGGCCGAACAGCAGGAAACGATTATGCAACTGATCTCCAGCTATCCGCCTGAACTCATGGCCTTCTTCGGCGACATGTCGGCCTTAACGATGTTCACGCCGGAGGGGTATCTGGGCTTCGAGTTCTTTTCTTTCATGCCGCTCGTCCTCGGCGTCTTCGCCGTGCTGGCGGGCAGCAGCCTGTTAGTTGCGGATGAGGAGAATGGCACGCTCGATCTGGTGCTGGCCTACCCAATCAGCCGCACGGCTTTGTTCATGGGGCGGTTGCTGGGGTTGGTCGCGGCCCTCGCCGCCATTCTCGCCCTGACGTGGTCCGGTCTGATGATTGGAAGGAATTGGTCCTCTATTGAGCTTAGCGGCACGGAACTGGCGCGGCCTTTCCTCTCGCTGGCGGCGGTGCTCCTGTTCTTTGGCGCGTTGGCTCTGCTCTTGAGCATGTTGCTCCCCTCGCGCAACCTGGCGGCAATGGCAACGGGTCTTATCCTGGTGGCAAGCTATTTCGTCACCTCGCTGGCTCGCATTGACGACAGCCTGGAGAAGATTGCCCGGTTCTCCCCACTCAACTATTACCAGGGCGGCAATGCAGTTGTGGACCTGAACGGCCAATGGCTTCTCGGCTTGCTAGGCGTGGCCGCCCTTTTTGCCCTTCTCGCCGCCTGGCGTTTCCAGCGGCGCGACATTCGCGTAGCGGGTGAAGGCAGTTGGCAGTGGCCCCTTTTGTGGGGCAAACCTGCCGCGCGCCCGCTGAGGTAAAAATTTTATGCTTCGCACCCTTACCCATTCATCTACTTCCCCTCTAAAGCTTTTCGGAGATTCAATCAAGCGCAACGGCTGGGGTTACACCCTCAAGCGCATCGTCACCTTTCTCGGCCCGGCCTTCCTCATCAGCGTAGGTTATATGGATCCGGGCAACTGGGGAACCGACATCGAAGGCGGCTCGCGTTTTGGCTACAGCTTGCTGTGGGTGATCCTGGTCAGTAACATGATGGCGATTCTTTTGCAGACGCTCTCGGCCAAACTCGGACTCGCCACCGGCAAGAGCCTGCCGGAGCTGTGCCGCGAACGTTTTTCCAAACCTGTGGCCGTCTTTCTGTGGGCCACGGCCGAGCTGGCGGCCATTGCCACCGACCTGGCCGAAGTGCTGGGCGGCGCGGTGGCCTTCAACCTGCTCTTCGGCCTGCCATTGTTTGCCGGGGCCTTGCTCACCGGGGCAATCGTCGGCCTGATCCTCACCCTCGAAGAGTACAACCTGCGCCGACTCGAGATGATCATCATCGGCATGGTAGCCGTCATCGGCATTGCTTACCTGGTTGAAATTTTTCTCTCGCAACCGGCCTGGAGCCAGTTGACGTATCACACTCTCGTGCCGCACCTGCCGGGCGGGAGCACCCTGGTGGCCGTCGGCATCATCGGGGCGACGGTGATGCCTCACAACCTTTACCTGCACTCGGCCCTCATCCAATCGCGCCGCTCGGCGAACAACCCGGAGGCCAACCGCCGCGCCCTCACCCTCTCCACCCTCGACTCGGTCATCGCCCTCAACGGGGCCTGGCTGGTGAACTCGGCCATTTTGATCATGTCGGCGGCGGTGTTTTACGCGAACGGTTTGCGTGTCATCTCCATCGAACAGGCGCACCAAACGCTTGCGCCGCTTCTCGGCCCGCTGTCGGCCACTGTCTTTGCCATCGCCCTGTTAGCATCCGGCCTCTCATCTTCCACAACCGCCACCATGGCCGGGCAGGTGATTATGGACGGCTTCCTGCACTTTCATATCAATGTCTGGGTGCGGCGAGCCGTCACCCTCGTGCCCGCCCTCGTCGTCATCGGCCTCGGCCTCGACCCGCTCCGTATTCTGGTGTTGAGCCAGGTCAGCCTCAGCTTCCAACTGCCGCTCGCCGTCATCCCGCTCATCCTGTTCACCAGAGACAAGGCGCTAATGGGCGAGTACGCCAACCGGCGAAGCACGACGATTCTGGCGATCCTCGCCGCCGCCGTTATCATTGGCCTCAATGTGTTGCTGGTGTGGCAGAGTCTGGCCGGTTGAAAAACATGGCCCTTCCTTCTCCGCAAAACTTATTGGACTTTTCAAATCAGGCCGTCGCCGTCACCGGCAGTGGGAGCGGGCTGGGCCGGGGAATCGCGATCCGGTTTGCCGAAGCAGGCGCGAAAGTTGTGGTGAGTTATCGGGCCAGCGCAAGCGGCGCGCAGACGGTGGTGGACAGAATCAAAGGAATGGGGCGAGAGGCGGTTGCCATTCGGGCCGACGCGACTCAAAAGGCCGAGGTTGACCGTCTCATCGCTCAAACCGTCGAGGCCTTTGGCCGGCTGGATGTGATGATCAACAACGCCGGGCTGTATCCCGTTTCATCATTGCTGGAGATGTCGGAGGCCGAGTGGGACTTGGTGATCAACGCCAATTTGAAGAGTGTTTTTCTTTGCACGCAGGCGGCGGCCCGGCAAATGATCGCTCAGGGCAACGGCGGCTCCATCATCAACGTTTCGTCAATCGAAGCCGAGCACCCCGCTCCCGGTCACAGCCATTACGATGCGGCCAAGGCGGGGGTGCTGATGCACACGCGCGCGGCGGCGCACGAGCTTGGCCGCTACAACATTCGCGTCAACGCGGTGTCACCCGGACTGATTTGGGCCGAAGGAATCGAAGAACGCTGGCCGGACGGTGTGGCCCGTTGGCAGAACACAGCGCCCTTTAGCCGGCTCGGCCAACCCGACGATGTGGCCGACGCCTGCCTCTTTCTGGCCTCGCCCGCCGCGCGCTGGATCACTGGAACGAATCTCGTGGTGGACGGCGGCGTGACGACCAGCCCGGCGTTTTGATTTGTCTTAGCCGCCCGACTGAACCCCAAACAAGGCTCCAATCAAATACCCGGCCAGGGCCGAGACAATGCCAATGACGGCCATTTGCAACCCGCTCTTGAGAGGGCGGCCAACAGTGATGCGCGCTTTGTACGCGCCCACCGCGAACAGGGCCAGCGCCGAGAGCACTAGCGACAGCGGCACAGCAACCATCAGCGGAAAGAGCAAAAACGGGATGAGCGGAATGAACGAGCCAGTGAGGGCTGAGAACCCGACGACGAGCGCGGCGCGCAGAGCATTGCTGTCTTCTATCGGCGCCAGCTTAAGCTCGTTACGCATCATCACGTCCACCCAGGCTTCCTCATTTCGGATCACCTGCGCCACCGCCTGCTCCAGCAGGCCGCCCTCAAACCCCCAGGCCGTGAACACGTCGCGCACTTCCTGCTCTTCGGCATTGGGCATCTCGCGGATCTCGCGCCGCTCGCGCTCCAGTTCCGAACGGTAGTGATCGTGCTCGGCCAGAGTCGAAGTGTAGGCGACTGCGCCCATCGAGATCGATTCGGCAAAGGTGGCGGCCAGACCGCCGGCGATCACGATCCGCAGATCGGACGATGCCGCCGCCACGCCCAGAATTACCCCCAGCGTGTTCACCAGCCCGTCCTGCCCGCCGAGAATAATGTCGGCCAGGGCAGCCGAGGCCGGGCGCGGCTCAAAATGTTTGAGCGCCTCGCCGAGTTTAGTAGGAGGCAGGCTTGGCGGGATAATTGTTGATGTCATAGGAAAGCCTCGGGAATTGGAAATTGCAGGGCGAATTGACAATTCGCCCTGCAGAAATCCGCTAATTTGTCATCCGCCGCCCGCCGGGCCGCCGAGGCCGCCTTCAGTCAGCTTGCGGATGTCGCCCAGCACGCCGTCAATATCAGCCAGCGTGATCAACGCGCCGCTATCCTTGTTTGTTAGTTCGCCTTTGGCGATCCGTTCTGCCGCCACTTCGCGGATGGTCATGTTGCGCTTCATGGCCTCCTTCACCAGCTCGGCGGCGATCATGTAGCCAATGAGCGGGTTGAGGGCGGTGGCGACGATCGCGTTTTTGGCGAGCCAGCCTTCAGCCTTCTCGCGTTGGGCGACGATGCCCTTCACACACTTGTCGGCAAAGGCGTTCACCGCGCCGATCATCACCTGCATTGCCTCAAACAGGTTGTGGGCGATGATGGGCATCATCACGTTGAGTTCCAGTTGGCCGGCCTGGGCCGCCAGCGACACGGTGAAGTCGCAGCCTTGCACATGGAACATCGCCATGTCCATCATCTCGGCCAGCACCGGGTTCACCTTGCCGGGCATGATGGACGATCCGGGTTGAACGGCGGGCAGACGAATCTCGTCAAGGCCGGTGCTGGGGCCGGACGAGAGCAGGCGGATGTCGTTGGCGATCCGAATCAGGGTGACGGCCAGAGTCCGAAGCGAGGCCGAGAAGTCGGCAGCATCGGCCATGGATTGCATGCTCTCAAACAGGTTATCGGATTCATATAACTTGATCCCGCTGATCTCGCTCAATCGTTTGACCATGCGGGCGTGATATTCGGGGTGAGCGTTGAGGCCGGTGCCGGTGGCCGTGCCGCCGATGCCCAGCCGCCGCAGACCTTCGGCGGCGCGGGCGATTCGTTCGCGGTCGCGAGCCACCGCTTTGGCGTAGCCGCCAAACTCCTGGCCGAGGCGAACCGGCACGGCATCCTGCAAATGGGTGCGGCCCGATTTGACGACGCCATCGAACTCGGTTGCTTTGGCCGCGAGCGCGCCGTGCAGGTTGTCCACCGCCGCCAGCAATTCGTCCAGCCGCCACAAGCACCCCAGCCGGATCGCGGTCGGAATGGTGTCGTTGGTAGACTGGGCCATGTTCACATCGTCGTTGGGCTTGACGAGGTAGTTGCCCCGTGTCCCGCCCATCTTTTCGGAGGCCAGGTTGGCGAGGACTTCGTTAGCGTTCATGTTGTGCGAAGTCCCGGCTCCGGCCTGGATGGGATCGACGACAAACTGCGAGTCCCATTTGCCGTCCATGACTTCGGCGGCGGCGGCGACGATGGCCCCGGCTTTGGCCGGGTCGAGCAGGCCGAGGTCGCGGTTGACATCGGCGGCGGCCCGTTTGATCAGAGCCATGCTCCAGATGAAGGCCCGCCAGGGCCGCATCCCGGAGATTGGAAAGTTGAGCACGGCGCGTTGAGTCTGCACGCCGTAAAGCGCGTCGGCTGGCACTTGCAGTTCGCCAAGCGAGTCTTTTTCGGTTCTAAAGTTGGACATGAGGCAACTCCTTCAAAATTGGTTACGTGATTTGGCCGCGTCGCGTCACAGAAATATATCGCGCCGGGATCGGCGAGTCAAATGACAAACGGCAGTGATTTCTTAGCTGTTTGGCAAAAAAAGAGAGAGCCGGAGGAGGCTCTCTCTGACCCACAGCAGGGAGGATCAATTATTTGGCGGGATAGCCCGGCCCACCCTTGAAGTAGTCGTAGTTCTTCTGGTTGTCGGCTCTGAGGTCAATCACGTCGCCATCGGCCAGCACGTACGTTTGCTTGAGCATAATGTGCTCTTTGCCCTTTTCACTTTCCACTTCGTGTTCTTCAGTGGCCTTGTCGGCAAAGTTCGAGTCTTGCGGGGCGCTCACGCGCATGCCGGCCTTGCTGAAGTCGCCCGGCACTTCATCTTCGGGGAAGATGGCCTCAAAGGGGCATTCGGGAATGCAGGCGCCGCAGTCAATGCAGGTGTCGGGATCAATATACATCCACGGCCATTCGTCCGACGGTGTGCCCGGAATGATGCACTCGACCGGGCAGACCTCAATGCATGCGCCATCGCGCAGGCACAAACTGGTGATAATGTGAGTCATAATTGTCTCCTGAGAGAATTTTTTATTTAGCCGCGTATCGCGCCGCTACTGAATTCCAATCCACCACGTTCCACCATGCGGCCAGGTAATCGGCCCGGCGGTTCTGGTAGTTGAGGTAATAGGCATGTTCCCAAACGTCGCAACCCAGGAGGGGCGTCTTGCCTTCCATGAGCGGGCTATCCTGGTTCGCCGTCGAAACCACTTCCAGGGCGTTGTTGCTCATCGCCAGCCAGGCCCAGCCACTGCCGAAGCGCGTCATGCCGGCGTTGTTGAACTTTTCCTTGAAGGCGGCAAAACCGCCAAAGGTTGCGTTGATGGCCTCGCCTAGCGCGCCGCCCGGCTCGCCGCCGCCGCCCGCCTTCATGCTTAGCCAGAACATGGAGTGGTTGGCGTGGCCGCCGCCGTTGTTGCGCACGGCGGCGCGGATGTTTTCGGGGACGCTATTCAAATCAGAGATCAGGGCTTCGATGCTTTTGGCGGCCAGGGCATCGTGGCCTTCGAGGGCTTTGTTGAGGTTGGTGACATACGCTTGATGATGTTTGCCGTGATGGATTTCCATCGTTCGCGCATCAATGTGAGGCTCAAGAGCATTGAAGGCGTAAGGCAGTTTGGGCAGTTCGTGGGCCATGCGACATCTCCTTTGATGTTTAATTTAACTTGGCTAAGTTCTGACTGTTTGTGATTTTAGCCTCATAGAAAATCGTTGTCAAGCTAAAGCATAACTTGCGCTAGAATCGTTTCAAAACGTGTCCACCTCAGCGCCTCGCCCCGCCCTTCACCCTTATCTTGGCATCGTCATCGGCGTGCTGGCCGTCTCGGCGGCGTCCATCATCATCCGCTATGCGCTGGCCGCAGGCGCGCCGCCGTTGGTCATCGCAACCTACCGCCTCGCGTTTGCCTCGCTGGCGCTGGCCGCCCTGGTCGCCGCCCGCCACCGCGCCGAGCTGGCCCGCCTCACCCGGCGCGACTTGTTGCTGGCCGGCGGAACCGGGGTCTTTCTGGCCGCGCACTTCGCCGCCTGGATCACCTCACTTCAATTCACCACCGTCGCCAGTTCCGCCGTGCTGGTGAGCATTTCGCCGTTGCTCGTCGGCGTCCTCTCGTTCGTGGCCTGGCGGGAAAAGATGAGCCGGGCGTTGATCATTGGCCTGATCGTCTCCCTGATCGGCGGCGTCATCGTCGGTCTGGCCGACGTATGCGCCGTCTCTCGCGGGGGGGTTGCCTGCCCGCCCCTGGCCGACTTCGTGCAGGGCCGGGCTTTTGCCGGCGACCTGCTGGCTTTGGCCGGCGCGGTTGCCATTGCCTTTTACTGGCTTATCGGGCGACGGCTGCGCGAGGCGCTTCGCGTCTCCCTCATCCCTTACATCTTTTTGAGTTACAGCACAGCGGCCATCACCCTGCTCACTACGGTTATCGTCAGCCGCCAGCCGTTAGTTGGCTACCCGCCCGCCGCTTACTTTTGGATGGCCGTGTTGGCCCTCGTGCCGCAACTTATCGGCCATTCGGCCTTCAACTGGGCTTTGCGTTATCTCTCGGCGACCTACGTCTCGGTGACAGTGTTGGGCGAGCCGGTTGGCTCGACGATACTGGCGGTGATGCTGTTGAACGAAGCGCCGGGGCCGCTCAAACTCGGCGGCGGCGGTCTGATCCTCGTCGGGATATTACTTGCGTCCCAACATAAATAAGGTAGAGTATTGAAATGCTTGCCAGGAATGATCGTGGATTGAAACGTTTTCGTAACCCACGACCAACTAAAATATGACCGGAGGTCAATATGATGCAGGTGCGTTGTCAATGGTGTGGTTGGAACTTTACGATGAAGACTGAAACAGTGGAAGCGGCCGTGGCCGCCGCCCAGGCGGCCAAAGCGATCCACCACGTGGAAAATTGCCCGAAGTGCCGCCGGGCATTAAAGATTCAGGTTTCGGAACTCAAGAGGCGGTTGCCCCGTAAACCGGCCAGCGCCGAGAGTCCCAGTTAAACATCCAGCATGGAATTGGTCACAAAGTCGTTGCTTCGAACCTGCCCGGTTTGCGGGCACGAGACTTCTCAAAACAATAAAATCTTCTGCGGCGAGTGCCAGCAGTTATTGCCCGATTCCCCGCCGCTGGACAATCGTTACAAGATTGAGCGCAGTCTCGGCGAGGGCGGCTTTGCCCACACTTACCTGGCGAACGACATTCGCACCCGCAAACCGGTGGCCATCAAGCGTGTTGAGCTTGCGCCCGGCTCGCCCGAACAGGCCAACACCATCCGCCGTTTCTTTGAACGCGAACTGAAACTGCTGGCCGGCCTCAACACGCCGGGCCACGCCAACATCCCCGAAGTGCTCGACACCTTCTCTGACGAGAAGGCCGAGTATCTGGTGATGAAGTACGTGACCGGCGAAACGTTGAAGCAGAAACTTTACGCCAACGGGCCGATGGCCTGGGACGATCTCAGCCAGCGCCTGGAGCAAATGCTTTCGGCTCTGCATTACATGCACTCGCGCCCCGAGCCGGTGGTGCACGGCGATGTGAAACTCGACAACATCATCGAAGACGATACCGGGCGCTTGTTCCTGGTGGACTTCGGTCTGGCCCGCCAGCAATCCATCCCCGGAAGCTGGAGCACCGAGAGCGGCGCGGCGGCCGGCACGCCGGGCTTTGCCAGTTGGGATCACTGGCGCGGCGGCCCGTCGCCGATGTCGGACGTTTATGCCGTTGGCATGACGGCTTACCTGATGCTGGCCGGGCTGGGCATTTACCCCGACCTGGTGCGGCGCGAACAGATGACGGGCCAGCGCTTCACCCCTCACGCCGGCCTGACCCCACCCGATTTTGAAGAGCTTGATATTCCCAAAGACGTTCAAGACTTGTTGTTGGCGGCCACCACCACCGAACCGGCTCAACGCCCGACCGCGATCCAATTTCAGAATCGACACGTCGCCATTCGCGAAGCGAAGAACCGGCCCGGCAACGTCTCTGCCCCGGTCACGGTGACGCGGCCTCTGGTCTTCCCCGGCGGCGACGCCGCCCACTCCGAAGCCGAGTTCGCCATGCTGGCCGATCATCATCTTGACGAGGCGCTGGACTTTTTATATCACGACGATGCGCTGGCCCGCTGGCTCGAAGCGCAGTGCTTTCGGGGCGACCTGGCTCAGGCCGTGCGCGACATTCGCGACAAGCGCCTTGACGAGCACGAAGCATTGGAGTTGTGTCTGCAAACACTCGATCCGGGGCGCCCGGCCCCGGCGCTGGTCATTGAACCCGACCCGTTGACGGTGGCCCGGTCATTTTTCACCCGCACCGGGCGCGGCGAGTTCACCCTCGTCAACAAAGGGCCGGGCTACGCTCGCGTGGAACTGCGCTCCAGCGACGACCGGGTGAAACTTTCGCCCGACGTGCTTACCCTGGACTTGAACGACAAGCAAACGGTGAAGATCGTCGCCCCGCCGCGTTCGGTGCGAAAATCCAAAAACCGCCCGCCCCTCAAGCTGGACGTGAAGACCGAGCGCGCTTACGGGCCGCATGTCGAAAGTTACGCCGTCAAGGTTGCCCGCCAGCCGGGCTGGTACTTCATTCGCGAGGCGGTGATGCTTGCGGTGATGGTGACTGCCGGGTTGTGGCTGTTGACGGTGGGCGCGACCTGGTGGCCGTGCGTGGCAACGCAAGGGTTGAGCGGTTGCCAACTGCCAACGGTTGAGCAGTCACTCAGCCTTCTGCAAACGTGGTGGGGGCAACTGGCGGTGATGCTGGCGATTCCCTGAGCACTGAGTAATGTTGGCTGGGCATTTGGACCAATAGCGTAGGTTCCGCTGGCTATCTGAGGCTTCATGTCACTAAAGGATATTGCTCTACCGACAGCCGCTTTGATTATCGGAGCAATTGCCGTATGTATCGCTATTATTAGAACAATTCATTTGAAAGAACTCCTGATTCAACTAACTCCTCTGCAGTCAATTTTCCTCGGGGTTTTCGGCGCGCTTCTTGTCATCGCTGGCTTTGTTGGCTATTTTGTTTCCCCTCAATCAAGTACAAACCTGCTGTCATTAACACCTGCTGCTCAACCAACAGCAACATTTATCGCCGACACGAGATGCAAAGGAAAAGAGGTGGGGGCAATTATTGCTGGGAATCCTGTGCCTTTGACTGACTGGCAGGCAGATTGCGCCTATCATCAAGTTCTCAACGGCGAAATAGTTGTACTCACAACATGGGGCATCATGCTTCAATATGCCGACAAGACGATAGCAAACGCAACGATTATTCCACCTGGAGTTGCAGTTAACGCTCCCCTCAATTCTGTTCTTTTTGCTGGATACTACAACCGAGATGGAGTTGAGCAGGCTTATAGGCTCAAGAACCCAGATGCCCCAACGCCAATCCCTTGATAGCTTTGTTGAATGTCAAAGGCTGGCGCGTTGAAAGTGGAAAAGGTGTATTCTTGGTTGACGATTTCGGCTTAATCCGATGCAGGGAGATACTATGAAATCACCAGGCAAGGCGTTAGAGGCGAAACGAGCACTGGCGATTCTGTTTGGCACCTTGATTGTTGTCCTTCTTGGCTCTGTGTTTCCAACCAGAGCCTCTGAAGAAACTTCGGCCCTTATTACTCAAACACCTAGCCTTACTCCTCATCCATGTTATGCCGCGCCGCTAACGCAAACGCCCAATTCGGACACATTCTTCTTGGACAGTGACCACGGGTATTGGGGCGTCTTTTGTGAACAGTCGCCCTCGGGCCAATGGCCCACCTGGCGCAAAATAAATACTCCACCGCCAACGCCTATACCAAGCCAGGAACCAACAACAATAGGACCTGTTGGTGGCACAACTCTCCAATGTTCTATAACGGGATTAGCAACTCCTATCCCCCCTCCTGCTCCTACACCAACGTCTGCCCCAGACAACACCGGTTACGCGAATGTGCATTGTTACCGAAATCTCCCATCCGAGCCAAATGCAGTTTCATTTGATCTGACCATGACATTTTGGCTTGATTCAACCACCTTCAACAATGAGGCTGGTTCGACTTCTAAGATCCAGGCGATTGAGTTCACCATGAACAAATGGCACAAGTCCAATCGTTACGAATTTGCCCTGCAATGGCAAAATGTTGGTGACGGCGCGCCGCAATGGCGCTATTGGAATCCTTGCCAAACTGAAAAATGGGTGGGGGTTCCAGGCATGAGTACATTTCCTGCTTCAGAAGTAAGACTGAGAAGGAATGCCTGGCATACATTAGTTCTTAAAGGGAATATAACGGCCAACCAGGAAGTTCATTATCAAGAATTTTCAATTGATGGAAAACCACCTCATGCTCTCGACATTACTATCCCACCTGTTGCCGACACGCCATCTGATGATCATTTAGCCATTGCTATTCAATTAGATGGGAACGCTTTGGAGGCACCCTATGACGTTTTCCTTGATAGCGTACATTTTACTCGTGAGTATGCTCCCAATACCAATTTACTCCTTCCGCCGCCATGCACACGAATGCCAAAGGGCCTTGCCTCCATAAAAACGATGCGGCCACTGTTTGATTGGGATAAGGTGGGCGAAGCGTCATCCTACAATCTTCAAATTGCCACCGACCAGAATTTCACCCGACTGGTGCAGAATTTGAACGTCACATCGTCGGCTTACGCGCCGACGATTGATTTGCCGAAGGGGACAACTCTATTCTGGCGGGTAAGAGCAAACAGGTCGAATGGGACATCTAGCGTCTGGTCTCGCGTCCGGCACTTCGATACGCCCAACCCGCCGAGCGTGCCAGCCCTGCTCTTGCCTGCCAACGGCGCAACCGTGACCAACAACAAACCTACGCTGGATTGGAGCGATTCGACTCCAGGCTTGGAGCACTACGAAGTGCAGATTTCGACCAGCACAACTTTTGCCACCCTGCTTGGCCGCGGGCAGGGCGGGCGAACAGTGGCTTCACAGTACACGCCCGAAGCGGCCCTGCCAATTGGCACGTACTACTGGCGTGTGCGAGCAGTGAACGCTCAAGGGGAGTTCAGTCAATGGTCAGCAGCGAGAAGTTTTAGAGTGCTGTGAGGCTTACTGTTTATACAACTGCTCCCGCTCAATAATCGCCCGCACTTCACCCGGAACCATTTCCTCCACAGATTGACCTTCGCGAACGCGCTGCTGGATGTCGCTGGAGGCAATTGCCAGGCGCGGCGACTCGACCCAGACGATGCGGGCCGCCACGCCGGGGATGCTTCCTTCCAAGTCATCCAGGTCGGCTTCAGCGCCGGGCCGCCCCAGCACTGCCAGCAACGCCAGACGAATGAGGCCGCCGGGCCGCCGCCACTTCGGCAAATCGCGCAAAGAATCTTCGCCCATCAGAAAATAAAGTTCTGCGCCGGGAAACTGGCGGCTCAAAATCTCAAGCGTCTCGACGGTGTAATGCGGGCCGGGCCGATCCAAATCCACGCGAGAGAGGGTGAAGGCCGGGTTATCGGCGATGGCGGCTTGCACCATCTCGACGCGAATTTCTTCCGGGCTGAGTTGCCGATCCTGTTTGAGGGGCGATTGGCCGGCGACGACCCACAACACTTTATCCAATTTCAATTGCTCGCGAGTGGCGGAGGCTAACGCGAGATGGCCGAAGTGAGGGGGATCGAAGGTGCCACCGAATATTCCTAAACGCACCTAAATTTGTACACAGATTTACATAGATGAACACGGATAAAAAATCTGTGTAAATCTGCGTTCATCTGCGTCCTATTAATCGCTCCACTCCAACTCGGCATCGCCAACCATCACCGTATCCCCCTCTTTCACGCCCGCCTCGGTGAGCGCGGCGCGGATGCCCAGCACCTCAAGCAGTTGCTGGAAGCGCAAAGCCGAATCTTCGTACTCCCAGATCGTCATCTCGGCGGCGCGCTCGATGCGTTTGCCGGTCACGCGCCACACGCCCCGGCCCTCGTCGTGAATCTTGAAGGCGTCCGGGTCAACGCTGGGGCGGTAAACGGGCATGGCTTCGTAGACGGGCGCGGGCGGCGCTTCGGCCAGCAGTTGGCTGGCGCGGTTGAGCAGGTCGCGGGCGCCCATTTGGGTGGCGGCTGAAACGGCCATGATCTCGTAGCCGCGCTTTTCGATCTCGGCTTTCACCGAGGGCCACTTCTCGCCCACGTCCGCTACGTCCATCTTGTTCAGGGCCACGATCATCGGCTTCTCCATCAGCTTCTCGTCGAACAACGAGAGTTCGGTGAGAATCTGGCTGAAGTCGGCGACGGGGTCCGGTGAGAGGCCGTCGAGGATGTGGATGAGGACGCGGGTGCGCTGAATGTGACGCAGGAAGGCGAAGCCGAGGCCCGAGCCGAGGTGCGCGCCTTCGATGAGGCCGGGGATGTCGGCCAGAACGACGGTGTTGTAGTTGCCCAGGTCGGCCACGCCCAGGTTGGGGGTGAGGGTGGTGAAGGGGTAGTCGGCGATCTTGGGGCGGGCGGCGCTGACCGAGGCCAGGTAGGTGGACTTGCCGGCGTTGGGCGCGCCGACGATGCCGATGTCGGCGATGAGTTTGAGTTCGAGCTTGAGGGTGCGGGCCTCGCCGGGGTCGCCGCGCTCGGCGGTGCGTGGGGCCTGGTTGCGCGACGAGGCGAAGTGCTGGTTGCCGCGCCCGCCCCGCCCGCCTTTGGCGATGAGCAAACGTTGACCCTTCTCGGTCAGGTCGCCCAGTACGTCGCCGGTTTCCCCGTCGCGAACGAGCGTGCCGGGCGGCGCTTTGATTTCGAGGTCGGGGCCGGACTTGCCGGACATATTTTTCGCGCCGCCGGGCTTGCCGCTCTCAGCCGCGTAGTGGCGCTTGCGCTGAAAGACGAAGAGGGTGTTTTGGGTAGGGTCGCAGACGAGGAAGACCGAGCCGCCTCGCCCGCCGTCGCCGCCGCTCGGCCCGCCGAGCGGGATGAATTTCTCGTGCCGGAAGGCCACGATGCCGTCGCCGCCGTTGCCGGCTTTGATGGTGATCTGGGCCTGGTCGAAGTATTGGATGTCTTTGGGGGGCATTGGAGATTAGAGAATTAGAGAATTAGAGAATTGGAGAATTGAGGCGGTGATTGAATTATAGCGTAATGAAAAGAAGAACAACGGATCAACCGAGTTAGCGGATCGCAATCCGCGCTTTGCGTTCGGTTAATCCGTTGTTCTGAAGAGGGAGAGAGCACGGATTCCCTGAATGGGCGGATTCTGATCCGCTTACGCTTTGCGCGAAAATCCGCGCTCTGCGGCCCGCAATCGCGATCCGTCAAATTCACCAAATCCGTTGTCCAGTAAATTGCCCGGCCCCAACGTTCCACCGCGCAGGCGGTGTACCAGAGGGGGCCGGGCTATTCTGTATTTGCCCCATCGCTTGCGCGACAGGACGGGACTCAACCGCGCTGTCTCTCGTGGGTGGCCTCGGCTGCCGTCCGTGAACGGTCAGCACTGCTGGCACGGGGCAGGAAGCGTTCCTGCCCAGCAAGACTTCGGAGAGTCATGCCGCCGCGCACACCCGAAAACCGTTGTTGTTGTTCCAGTTGTCGGGATGGTTGTTGTTGCGCGCCGAAGCGGTAAACGGCTGGCCCCATAGCAAGGCAACGTATTGCCTATCACTACCTTTTTTCGCTGACTACACGCACCTTCTGAAAATTTTTGCGCGAGGGCGCTTTGCGCCCCTTCATCGCGATCAGAAATCAGAAGTTCAGAAGTTCAGAAATTCAAGAGCGAGAGACAGAGGCCGCCGCGCACACCCGAAAACCGTAGCCGTTGCCCCAGTCGCCGGGGAGGGAGCCGTGGCGCGCCGAAGCGGGTACGTCCTCAGCATCACTATACCATGCGCCGCCACGCAATGCGCGCCAATTATTGTCCTTCCCGTAAAGGTTCGCCTGCCACTCCCACACATTCCCGCTCATGTCCATTACTTTTGCAAGACTCATGCCAGCCGGGTACATGCACACCGGTGTTGTTCCGCCCAGGTCAGACTCGGAAGTGTTGGCATGCTTCGCAATCACAATCTCATCGCCCTTCACTTTCGCCGGAGTCTTTTGCCAGGCGTAACGCGGCTTCTCCTTCTCCACTTTCGGGTCTTTCCACTTGCCTCCGGCGGCCTTCTCCCACTCGTCTTCGGTCGGCAGGCGGAACTGGAGGTTGGAAGTTGGAGGTTGGAGGTTAGAAGCTTCGGGCCATTCACGCCAATGATGCGAAAGCCAGACGCAGTAAGCGGCGGCTTCGTACCAGGTGACGCCGACGACCGGGAAGAGGCGGCGGGTCGCGCCGAAGCGCGGGTCATCCCAATAAACCGGCCTGCGCTCCTTGCCGCCGTTCTTTTGAAACCACTTCCACGCTTCGTCGCCCATGTTTCGCGTCGGCGTCTTCTGGTCGGCGTCGAAGGCGGCCACGTTCTGCCAGATGGTGGCTTTGTCGTAATCGTCCGAGTCGAGGAAGCGTTGATATTGGATGTTGGTGACGGGGAAACGGGAGAGGAAGAACAACGGATTGGTGGAATTTAACGGATCGGAATCCGTTAAATTCCACCAATCCGTGTTATATACCGGGACAAAGTCAAACAAGTCCGGCGGCGTCCAGCCCAGCGCGTCGAGGAGTTCGCCGGCGGCGAGGCGGGTGCGTGGGGAGAGAGTGGAGGGTGGAGAGTGGAGGGGTTGATCGTTTGGGTAGTCGGCGCTGGCGGGGTCGGTGTCGCGCATGAGGTGGATCAAGGCGCGCTCGACCAGGTCTTGTTCCGGGCCGGGGAGGTAACCGGCCATGTCCACCGCGCACTGTCCGGCCATGAGCAGGCGAGCGTGGCGAGCGCCTGGTTCAGCATTTGGGTCAGCGGCGGCGGCGAGGATGGCGTTGATCAGGGACGCGCGCTTTGCCTCCAGCGGCCCCGGGTAAGCGCCAGCCAGAAGGATCACCTGCTCCCACCAGTCATCGGCAAGATGGGCCAGCGCCGTGCGCACAAACTCGTCATCACTTTTGCTCACCAGCGCCGTCGCCGCCAGATATTCGCGGAAGCCCTGATGGGTGAAGGTGTGCTTCCCGGCCTCTATTTCGACAAGGAGGCCGCTCCGTTCGTGCGAATTGAGCAAAAAATTTTCAGCCCACGAGTCAGCAGTGGCTTCGTCTTTGCGCTCTTGGCGGCGCAAATAGTCGGCCAGGGCGGCGCGGGCGCGGGCCGTTGGGGCGTCGGTCAGTCGCTCGGTTTGCATCCACAAAGCCAGGTGCGCCAAGCGGCTCTTTTTGATCGCCACTGCCTTGGCCACATCGGCGAAGGCCGCGCCCGTGCCGTCCTCCTGCGCCAGTTCGTGAGCGCGGGCTAGTTCGCGCTCCTGCGCTTTCCAAAAGCCGAGCAACAAGTCCACAATCTCTTGATAGACTTCCACCCGGCGCTGAGGCAACTGCGCCCCGTGATACTTGTAAACCAACACCAGCGCCGTGCAGAATAACGGCGTGCTGGCGATGAACGTCAAATCGCGCGAGGCCAGAATCCGCTGAGGGAGATCGGCAGAGTCTTTAGCCCGTTGCGCTGGATTCGACTCAAGCGATTGGACAAGGTTGCTCACCAATTGGCGGATGCCATCTGGGCCCAGCGGGTTGACATCGGCGATGGCAGGCGCGGCGGGGCGCAGATACACTTCCACCGACTCGTAACCTTTAGGCCGCGAGGCCAGCCCAAAGCGGTTGCCCTTGTCGGCAAAGTGGCGAATGAACGCGTTGACATGCTGGGCGACTTCAGCTCGAATTGCGGCCACTTCGTCCAATCCGTCGAGCAGGATCAAGCAACGGCCTTCGGCCAAACGGCGGTCAAAGAAACCCGCCGAAAGCGACAACCGATGCTCATTGCGGAAGTAATGCTCCATAAACTCGGTGAGCGCGCCCGGCGCGGGGCTGGTGAACCGCGCTCGATTCTCGCCCAGAAACACGCCGAAGTTGCGCAGACGAACAAAGACGGGCAAGAGCGTCGGGCCATTCCAATCGAGATCAGCCTGGGCGCTGCCTTCGGCAAAAGCCAAACCGGCGCGACGCAGGAGTGTAGTTTTGCCGGAACCGGGCGGCCCCTTCAGCAGAAAACACGGGTGACGGTTGAATACATCGCTAAGCGAAGCCGGTTTGATTTCTTCATGATCAATTTCCCCCTGCCTTTTCGAGAAAGAGGAGCGGGAAGTCAGGTCAACGCGGCGGCGGGCTTTTTCTTCCTCCTGCGGGTCGCGCAAGGTAAGCGGCACAAACACTTCGGCCAGTTGAGCGTCGGCCCGCGCCTCCGGCCCACTGCGGCGGGCGAGCGGCAATGGCATGTAGCGCAACTGCTCGCGGACAAGCGCTATGTAATCCCGCAACGCTTTCTCATCATCAGTCGTCAGGCGGCGGTCAGCCAAAAAGGCTTCGTCAATTTCAATCTCCCGACGGGCGTGGCCCAGCGTCTCGCGCAACAGGCCGCGCTGATCCAATTGGTCAGCATACCGAATCCCATCGCCAAACCCCTCCACCTTCACCAACTCAACCCGCAGTTTGAACAGCGCCGTCGCCAGCGCCGGGCGGTGCGAATCATCCAGCTTCAAGTCGCGCAAAAGGTCGGGCGGCAGGCGGGCCGGGTCGTCGGTCGTCATTTCCACGACGGCGGCGGCGGCGCGGGTTGCGAGGCCGGGGCTGGCTCTGAGGTCACTGAAGGCGAAGAACAGCCGGGTATCTTTTTCGTCGGCAGGCAGGGCGGCCTGCAAGGCCTTCGCCAGCCGGGCCTCGTCCTTCTTCACGTTGTAGCCGCCCGTGAGCCAGTCCCGGAAAGGCTCCAGGCCCTTTTCGAGGGCCGGGTCTATCACGCCCTTCTCGGCCAGTTTGGTGAAGACGGTGACCAACGCCGGGCCGGGGGCGGAGGCGATGAGGGCGAAGGTGGCGGGGTCCATGCGAGTCTCTCCTGGTTCCTGTGAATCACCAAGATAATAGTCCAGAACCGGGAAAAGGCAACTTTAGATACAATGGACGGAGCGAGCTTCTCTAATCCGCCCGTTGACCGTTAGCCTGAAATTTGCCCATTATTCCGCTGGGAAACACCCCAGCAAAATCAAGCCCATCTTTTGAACCAGGGGGCACGGGCGGATTAGAGCGGCTAAATCTTCGACACCCCATCTCTAAATGCTTCCGCGTATAGAAAATCTTTCCCATTCCAGCGCAAATAACACAATTCTGAGTATACTATTGGCATTATCGGCAAGGAATTGAGGACAACGCTATGATGGTCAACGGCTACAAAGTTGAACCCAAAGCCAATTTGCGCGGGGCCAATTTACGCAAGGCCAGCCTGCACGGGTTGGACATGCACAAGATTAACCTGAACCGGGCGAATTTGATGGGGGCCGACCTCACCGAGGCCAACCTGATCGGGGCCGACCTGAGTTACACCGACGCGCGCGACGCCAACCTGCGCCACGCCAAACTCACCGAGGCCGATCTCACCGAGGCCGATTTGCGCGGCGCCTCGCTCAACCTCACCAACCTCAGCCAGGCCAAACTGCACAGCGCCAACCTGCGCGGGGCCAAGCTCATCGAAGCCAACCTCACCCACGCCGACCTCACCGGCGCATTCCTGAGCCTGGCCACCCTGAGCGAGGCCAACCTGACCGACGCCAACTTGCGCGACGCCCGCCTGCTCGACAGCAACTTGCGGGACGCGAAACTGTGCGGCGCGAAATTCGGGGGAGCCGACCTCACCGGGGCCAGTTTGGTGAACGCCGATTTGACCGGGGCCAACCTGGTCGGCGCGATTCTGGAGAACGCCGACCTGACCGGGGCCAAGATCAGCGGGGCCAACATCAGCCTGGCCAAGCTCACCGGGGCCACCATGCCCGACGGCTCCAAGCACGAATAGAAAGATTTACCGCAAAGACGCAAAGAGCGCAAAGGAATCCTTGTAATTCTTTGCGTCCTTTGCGCCTTCGCGGTGAAATTGCTACTCGTACCTCAACGCCGCCATGGGGCTGAGAGCGGCAGCGCGGGTGGCCGGGTAAATGCCAAAGAACAGCCCAACGAATAACGAAAAGCCAACGGCCAAAATCACCGCGTCGGCCCGCACCGTTGTATCCAGTTCCGGCACGCGCAAGTGAATAATGTACGCGCCCAGCATCCCCAGCCCGATCCCGAACACCCCGCCCGACACCGACAGCGTCACCGCTTCCACCAAAAACTGAATCAAAATATTCTGGCCGGTCGCGCCCACCGCCTTGCGCAAGCCGATCTCCCGCGTGCGCTCGGTGACGGTGACCAGCATGATGTTCATGATGCCGATGCCGCCCACCAGCAAACTGATGCCGGCAATCGCGCCCAGAAACAGAGTGAGGATGCCGGTGATCTGGCCGAAATTACCGCAAATTAATTTTAATTAAAATATAATCAAAAAATGGGGATGCGGTGTTGTTCGCGCAGAACTTCGCCCGCCTCAAAGATGGCCCGGTCAACCGACTCGGCGTTTGGAATCTTGATCAAGATGATGCTCAGCCGCACGTCGCCCGACGCCGTGCGCGTCACAAACAACCGGGTCGAAGCCGTGCTGAGGGGCACGATCAGCACATCGTCCTCGTCGCCGAACGCGCCGCCGCCCTTCTCGGCCAGCACCCCGACGATCTTGAACGGCACGCCGTTGATTCGCACCGTCGCCTCCAGCGGATTCTCGTCCGGCGTGAACAGGTTGCTGACCGTCGTTTGCCCGATCAGCGCCACCCGTGCCCGCTCGTCGTATTCAGTCTGCGAGAAGTTGCGCCCGGCGGCGATCTCGAAGCTTCGGGCCGCTAAATAATCGGGGCTGGTCGCCCGAAGCGTGACCTCGGCGTCGTAGCTGGCGCGCGCGGCCCGCACCCCGCGCCGCAACATAGGCACGATGTATTCGGCTGACGGCACGCGAGAGGGATCGGAGAGCGCCCGCCAGTCGGCGTCGGTGAGAAAGGTCGAACCGGCCCGCGCCCCCCTCGGCCCGCCCTGAAAACTGAACTGCCCCGGAAAGACAAAAACCAGATTCGTCCCCAGCCCTTCAAACTGGGCCGTCACGTAGCGGCTCACCCCGTCGCCCACCGAGAGCAGGGTGATCACGGCGGCCACCCCGATGGTAATGCCCAACATCGTCAGGGCGGCCCGCAGCTTGTTGGCGGTCAGGGCGCGAAAGGCAAGGCGGATGTTTTCGGCAATCATTTGCTAAATATCTTCACCACGAAGACACCAGGGCACAAAGTTCCGCCAAGAAATCTTTGTGTAGCTTTGAGTCTTCGTGCCTTCGTGGTGAAACGATCATTCATATCTAAGGGCTTCAATTGGACTCAACTTAGAGGCCCGGTAAGCCGGATAGATGCCGAAGAACAAGCCGATGGCGGCAGAGAACAGAGTCGCCATCGCCACCACGTCCCAGGTCACGACGATCTCAAGGTTGTCCTGCAGGCTGGCGATCAACAGGGCCAGCGCCACGCCAAAAGCGATGCCGATGGCGCCGCCCGTCACCGAGAGCGTCATGGCCTCCACCAGAAACTGCCACAACACGTCGCCGCGCTTGGCCCCCACCGCCTTGCGCAAACCAATCTCGCGCGTGCGCTCGGTGACCGAGACCAGCATGATGTTCATGATGCCAATGCCGCCCACCAGCAAACTGATGGCGGCGATGGTTCCCAGAAAAGCGGTGATGGCCCCCGTCACTTGCCCAAAGGCCGAGAGCACGTCGGTTTGGGTGATGATCGAAAAATCGTCCTCAGCCCGGTAATCAATCTGGTGGCGGTCGCGGAGCAGGTCGGTGATCTGCTGAGCGGCGGCCTCCATCCGGTCACTGGCGCTCACCTGGGCGGTAATGAACGACACCCGCAAGTCGCCTTCACCGTTGCGGGCATTCGCCAGACGTTCCTGCATCGTCGTCAGCGGGATCAGGATCAGATCGTCGGCGTCGCCGAAGGTGGAGCCGCCTTTGCTCGCCAGCACGCCGATCACTTTGAAGGGGATGCCGCGAATCTTGATCGTCGTGCCAATCGGCGCTTCATCTTCGCCGTAGAGATTCTTGACGATGGTCTGGCCGATGACGGCCACCCGTGAGCGAGACACAAGCTCAGTCTGGGTGAAGAAGTCGCCGTCGGCCAGGGCGTAATCGCGCACGGCGGGGAAGTTGGGCGTGACGCCCCAGATGTTGGTCTGCGTGTCGGAGCGGCCAAACTCGACGGCGGCGAAGATGTCGTATTCCGGTGAGACGGCAATCACGTCAGGCGCGCGAACCGGATCAAGCAAGGCCTCAGCGTCGTCGTCCGTCAGGTCTTTGGGGTTGCTTTGAAATTGAGCCGCCGCGCCGGGCCGGTTGCCGTTGCTGTTCTCCCCGCCCGGTATCACGAATAGCAAATTGGTGCCGATGTTCTGGAACGAGTCGGAGACCGACTTCTCGACGCCCTTGCCGACTGAAAGCAAAGTGATGACGGCCCCCACGCCGATAATGATGCCCAGCATGGTCAGGGCCGCTCTCAGCCGGTTGGCGGCCAGCGCCCGAAGCGCGAGACGGATGTTTTCGGAAAGAGTCATGGTTTTGGACAACGGATGGAGCGGAAAGAACGGATGATTGTTTTTTATCCATTTACATTCGTTAAATCCGTTGTCAAACTACCCGCCGCCGAAGAAGCTCAACTGCTCGCGCAGGGTGGAGACGGCTACCGTGTCGCCGGCCTGCACGCCCTCTTTCACTTCGGAGAGGGTCTCGTTGCGCAGGCCGAGGGTGACCGGCACTTCGACGGGCTGGCCGTCTTTGAGAATGCTGGCCAGCACCTCGCCCGTGTCCCGGTCGCGGCGGATAGCCCAGTTGGGAACCAGCACCACGTTCGTGGCCCTGTCCACCACGATGTCGGCGGTGGCGCTCATCCCGGCGCGCAGTGGCGCGTCTGTCGAGTCCAGCACCAGGCGGACGGCATATGACACCACCCCGCCGTTCACCGTCGCCGTCGGCGCAATCTGATCCACCTGGCCGTTGATGACTTCGCCGGGCAGGGCGTCCAGAGTCACCGTGAGTTGCTGGCCGAGGGCAATGCGGGCCACGTCCACTTCGTCCACCGTCACGTCAATGTGAAAGAGCGAGTCGTCTACCAGCACAAAAGCTGAACCGCCGCCCGCCGTCTCGCCCAGCTTCACGTTCACCGCCGCCACCACGCCCACGAACGGCGCTTTGAGCGTGGCCTTCTCCAGATTCGTTTTCGCAATCTCCAGCGAAATGCGCGCCTGCTCTACCTGCGCCTGAGCCGCCTTCAATTGGGCCGCGCTCGGCCCGGCCTCCAGCTTGGCCAGGTTGGCCTGAGCCTGCGTCACCTGGGCATAAGCCGCCGACAAACTGCTGGAATTGATCTGCGCCTTCTTCAAGTTGTAGTCGGCCAGGGCAACGTCGTAATCGGTCTGGGCATTCTTCAGGGCTTCGGCCTGCGGCGAGTTGGGCGCGTAGTCTTTGAGGAACCAGGTGTTGAGCATGTTGTCGTAGGCCCACTGCGCCACCCGCAAATGCTCTTTGACTTTGTCCAGATTCGACTGGGCAATCACCAGCGAGTCGGGCTGGGCGTCGGTCTGTTGCTTGGCGGCGGCGTAAGTTGCGTTGGCGCTGGCAATGGCCGCCTGGGCCGCTTTGATCTCCGACTCGCTGGAGCCGGTCTGAAGTTGCTCCAGGTTGGCCTGTTGCAGAACGTAGGTCTGCTCGGCCTGGGCCACCGTCAACTCCAAATTCGTCGTGTCCAGCCGGGCCAGCACCTGACCCTTCTTCACGGCGTCGCCTACCTCCACCAGCACTTCGGCCACTGTGCCCGTTGTGGCGAAGCTCAAGTTCACCTGCGCCTCCGGCGCGATGCTGCCGGTGGCGCTCACGGTGGAGAGAATGTCACCGGTGGCCACCACCTCGGTGCGCAGGGCGGCGGCCTCGGCGGCGCGCTGGGCCGCCTGCTGTTGAAAATAGTAGGCGGCTCCCCCGGCCAGGATCAGAATGACGATGCCGGCGATGATGAGATTGCGACGTGAGAACATGTCGGGTGTAGTTCCTTTCAGCAAGAGTCAGCAGGGGATTATAGCGCACCCACTTTACGATTTTGGATTTGGGATTTTGGATTGGGGATTGGGGTTTTGGAGTTTGAGATTTGGGTTTTTGTTCACTGTTCATTGTATAATCCTGCTTGTGAGCCGCTCATCTACCCTCTACCGATTGCAAACCATTGACACCGAACTTGACCTGCGCCGCGCCCAGCTGGCAGAAGTGGACGCCAAGCTGGCCAACAGCCCGGCGGTGCAAAAAGCGCAGGCCGCCCTGAACGCCGCCCAGGCCCAACTGGCCGAAGCCCGCAAGAAGGCCAAAGACATCGAAGCCGAAAGCCAGGTCTTGGCCGCCAAGATCGCCGAAGTGGAAGACCAGCTTTACGGCGGCAAGGTGACGAACCCGCGCGAACTCAAAGACTTGCAGGCCGAGGTTGACTCGCTGAAGAAACGACGCGGCGGGCTGGACGATCAACAGTTGGCGGCGATGGAGGCCGGGGAAGCCGCCGAGGCCGGGGAGGCCGCCGCCCGCGAGGCGCTGGCCGCCGCCGAAACCGTCCGCGCAGGCGAGCAAACCGATCTCGTTCGCGACCAAGGCGCGCTCGAAGCCCTGGTTGCCAAAGCCAGCGGCGAGCGCGAAGCCGCCACTTCCAACATCAACCCCGAAGACCTGGCCCTGTACGATTCGCTCCGCCCGCGCAAACGCGGCCTGGCCGTCTCCCTGCTCGAAAGCGGCGTTTGCAACGGTTGCGGCGAAGCGCCCTCCTCGGCCCGCATCCAGGCCATCCGCCAGAGCGAGAATCTGGTGCGCTGCAGCAACTGCGACCGCATCCTGCACGCCGGGCAAAAGGTGGACTACAACCTCAAACAGGGCGGCGAAGACGAGATGATCTTCCGGTGGTGATTGGCATATCGCGTATCGCTGATAGCTTATTGCGATACGCAATACGCGATACGCACTATGCGCTTTGATCTCGTCTCCTTCCTCCTCGGCTTTCTCACCGCCACCATTTTCTTCGGGCTGATCTATCGCTTCCGCGAAGGTCTGCGAAACACACGCGATAACATCGGCGACACCTTCAAGCGATTTGGCGAACGCCTCAGCTCCGGCGCCGAGCAACGCTACCGGCAGGACGTGCTGGGCCTCTGGCAAACCCATCACATTGCCGGCTCCATCATCGCCCTCGACGAAATTTTCGTTCAACCGCATTTCTGGATTGATGAACCGATGGCCGACCCCGGCAAAGAGCCGGAATCCGACCTCACCCTCGTCGTCCCATCCACGCCCGACTTCCCCGACCTGACCGCGCTCTATCAAACACCGTCTTACACGCTGCGCGATCTCGCCCGCGCCCCGCACAGCCTGATCGTCGTCGGCAGGCCCGGCGCCGGCAAGAGCGCCCTGCTGGCCCAGCTTGGCTCCATTGCCGCCGAGTCCAACGTCGCTACTGAAATCTTTGACAAGCCGGTCGTGCCGGCGCTGGTTCACGTCGGGGATTTGGAATTGCCCATCGCCGAAAAAACAGATCCGGCTCAACCGTTGGTGGAGGCCGTCTCGGCCCGGTTGAGCGCCATCACCGCCCCGGCTTTTCCCTCCTTCTTCAAAAACATCCTCAAAGAAGGCAAGGCGCTGATCCTGCTGGATGGCTTCGACGATCTGCCGTCCTCGCATCAGGCGCTGGTGATCGAGTGGCTGAGAAATTTCCGGGCAACTTACGGGAAGAATCGGATCATCGCCACCGGGCCGCTCGCCGGCTTTGCGCCCTTCCTCTCGCTCGACTTCGTGCCGGTGATCATGGGCGGCTGGTCAACGACGATGTTCCAATCGCTGGTGGACAAGTGGGTGGCGGTCTGGCCTTCGGTGCTGGCCGCGCAGAAGCGCCGCAAGCGCGACGACGATCTCGACCCGGCGCTGGTGGCCGGCTGGCTCACCGGCGGCGCCGGCGGGCGGTCTCCACTGGACGTGTCGCTGAAGATTTGGACGGGGCTGGCCGGCGACGCCGAGGGCGCGCGCCCGGTAGATTGGTTTGAGACTTTCGTCAAGCGCCTGTCTATCGCCCCCGAAGCGCGCAAAGCATTGGAGCGCGCCGCCGCCGAAATGCTGTCGCGTGATCGTTACGGCGCGCCGCGCGAGAAGCTGGTGGAGTGGATCAACGCCAGTCGAGCCGAGACGGCTCACCCGTCGTCCATGGACGCCGACGATCTGGTGGACGAGTTGGCGCGCAAAGGCGGCCTGCTGGTCAAACGATCCGGCGGGCGCTATTCATTTTCACATCCGGCAGTGGCCGGTTATTTGGCGGCGCGACATTTTGCGGCGGGCAGCGACACCGACGCGATCACGGCAGTTCATGGACAGCCGGGCTGGACGGTGGCCTTGCGGTTTTATGCCTCGCTGGCCAATGCCTCCAGCATCGCCATGCAAAGAGTAGCCGCGCCGCCCGACGCCTTTCAAACGGATTTGTTTGCGGCCGCCGGCTGGCTGAGCGATGCGCCCCTCAATGCGCCCTGGCGCGGCGACGTGTTCCGCAAGCTGGCTCAGTTCTTTGTGACCCAAAACCTGCCCACTCAATTGCGGGCGCGGGCGGCCTGCGCGCTGGTGGCCTCGCGCGACGAGAGCGTGAACAAGCTCTTCAAGCAAAACCTGAGCAGCGCCGACCCGCTGGCCCGGCAGTATGCGGTTCTGGCTCTCGGCGCGTTGAGCGACATGACGGCAGTGGGCGAGATTCGCAAACTGTTGAACGACGACGATTTGTACGTGCGCTGGGCGGCGGCGCTGGCCCTGGCCGTCATCGGCGACCAGAACTCGCTCGAAGGGTTGGCCGTCGCCCTGGTAGAGGGCAACGAGCAACTGCGCCGGGCGGTGTGCGAGGCGCTGGCCCTACACCCGGCTGAGGGCCACAAGATGTTGCAGGACGCCATCAAGGACAAGGATGTGGTGGTGCGGCGCGGCGCGGTGGCGGGCATGAAGCGCGTCGGCCCGGCACCCTGGGTGCTGGAACTGTTGGACAACGCTTTCCTCAATGATACGCAGTGGCTGGTGCGCAACGCCGCCGAGGCCGCGGCTCAGGAATTGCGCGAGCCGCCGGATCATTTCCCCGAACCCGTGCCTTCTCCCGAAACGTCAAGCTGGCTGGTGGCCTTTGCGGCCAGCAAGGGGCGCGGCGTGCCTGCCGGCCCGGCCAGCAAGGCCGCTCTGGTGCAGGCCATGCAGGATGGCGACGAGCCGAACCGCATGGCCGCCGCCGATTACCTGGGCCGCCTGACACACACCGACGCCATTCCTGTCCTCATCGCCGCCGCCCGTGAAAATTCGCCCGGCGTGCGTGATGCGGCCTACAAGGCGCTGGCGCATGTTGCCATGGCCACCGGGCAAAGAATAGCGTTGTAAGGGCAACAAAAAAACGGCGCTCCCCGCGCCGTTTTCTGTTCACTGCCCACCGTTCACTCCTCATCATCCCCATCTTCTCGCGCCAGCTTTTGCAACAGCTCTTCCACTTGCGCCGGGGTGATGTTGGTGACGCTTACCAGCTTCTGGGTGCTGGTCTCACCGGCCACGATGTCTATTCGCGACTTCGGGACGTTGAGGGCCTCGGCCAGCAATTCGATGACGGCCTCGTTGGCCTTGTTGTCCACCGGCGGGGCCGTGACCCGCACCTTGAGCGTGCCATCCGCCATCACGCCCACAATCTCGTTCTTGCGCGCCCGAGGCGTCACCTTCACCGACAGGGCCGACCCGCCCGTGCCTTTGCCAAACTGAAATTTATGTGCCGACATATTGCCCTCCCTACCCTGGCATTTTACTATCAAAAGATGGAGCGTACTATAGTAGACAAGATTGGGACAATGACCCAATTGATCAACAACATGGCGATCATCGGGCTGAAGTCGAGCATCATCCCGGACGGCATAATATTACGAATGGGAGCCAGGATTGGCTCTGTCACTTGAATGACGAAGTTGACAACCGGGTTGTAACGATCCACCTGAACCCAGGAAAACACGATCCGGGCCAAAATGAGCAATGAGAACAATGCTGCCAGCAGGTTGATAAGACTGATCAGGGTTTGAGCCATAAATTCTCCTAAGTTTCAAATATTGCCCGCCCGATTCGCGCCATCGTCGTCCCTTCTTTGATGGCCGGTTCAAAATCGTCGGTCATGCCCATCGAAAGTTCGCGCCAATCGGCAGTCGGGAAACGACCGGCCAGGCGGTCACGCAACTCTCGCAACTTCTTAAACACCGGACGGGCCTGTTCCGGTTCGGGCAGAACGGGGGCCATCGTCATCAGCCCGCGCACTTGCAAGCCTGGCTGGGCCAGGATGGCGGCGACGGCGACGCACAAAACGTCCCACTGCTCCGAATCGGTTCCCACGCGGTCGGCGGCCAAACCGTATTTAGCCTCTTCGCCGGAGACGTTACACTCCAGCAGGATCGGCAGAGTCCGGTTAACCTCGCCTGCCGCCCGGCTCAGGCGCTCGGCCAGCGCGACGCCATCCACCGAATGCGCCCAATTGAAATCAGCCGTCACTGCCCGCGCCTTGCGGCTTTGAATGTGGCCGATCATGTGCCAGGTGATGCTCAAGCTGGCCTCGCGAGCCGCCATAATTTTATCACCAGCTTCTTCGATCCGGTTCTCGCCAAAGTCGCGCTGGCCGAGTTCATAAAGCTCGCGGATGGCCGAGAAGGGGCGGCCTTTGGAGACGGCCACCAGCCGCACGCTCGCCGGCTCGCGCCCGGCGCGGCGGGCGGCGGCGGCGAGGCGGTCACAAATTCTGGCGTAGTTCTCGGCAAGCGTAGTCATAGAAGGGAACCACAGATTTCACGGACGCGAAGCGCACAGATTTTGATTCCCATCCGTGAAATCGGTGTAATCAGTGGTTTTTACCTCAAAGCAATCACTGCCCCAAAGCGCCCGGTTTTGCCGGCCTCGGCGCGGTGCGAGAAAAACAGATCGTTGCGGCAGGCAGTGCAAAGCCCGGCCACTTCAATTTGCTCCACCCCGGCCTCGCGCAGAACGCGGGCGTTGGCGGCCCAAAGGTTGAAATGAGTTTTATTGTTATTGGTGATCAGTAATTCGTCGGCGTTGTCGAAACCCTGACGAACGGCCTCGATGACTTCGGGGCCGACTTCGTAATGTTCGGGGCCGATGGAGGGGCCGATGCCGGCGATGAGGTCAGCGGGGCGCGAGCCGTAAGCCTCGGCCATCGCCTTTACCGGAGAAGCCGCCGCTTTGTTTACCGTGCCGCGCCAGCCGGAGTGAACCATGCCCAGCGCCTGACGTTTGGGATCGTAAAGCAGAATGGGGACGCAGTCGGCAAAACGTTGAAAGAGGGCGACACCGGGGCGGTCGGTGATGAGGCCGTCGGCTTTGATCGGGGGGCCGTCGCCGCGTGGGTGATCAATCCGGATCGTCTCCGTGCCATGAATCTGCCACACATCGGCCATGCTTTCTGCTGAAAGCGCCAGTGTTTCAAAGGCTCGCAAGCGGTTGGCCCGCGCATTCTCCGCCGAGTCGCCGGTGCTGATGCTCATGTTGAGCGAGGCCCAGGGTTGCGGGCTGAGGCCGCCGGTGCGGGCAAAGATGGCGTGGGCAAGCGAGCCGTTGGGGAAAGAGTTGAAGGTGAAGTAGCTAAGGCCGCCTGAGGTATGTTCAAGCATGATCAGGATTGAACCGCGAAGGCGCGAAGGACGCAAAGATTTTGTTTTCTTCGTGCTCTTAGCTGTTTGAAAATTGCTCTTAGCCCGCGTCCTCGCGGGCGTTCCCAACCGCGAGGACGCGGTTGGGGAGCATTTATTAAACAGTCGCTTAGCGTCTTAGCGGTTAAGTCTTCAACTCTCCCGCCTGCGTCAGCTTGGCCGTCAGTTCGGCTTTGATCTCGGCGAATGAGTCTTCGACGTAAGGGTAAGCCAGCCAGACGTTCATGGCCCCGAACAGGAAGCCGGTGAGGGTGCGCAGGTAGGGCGTGCTCTCGCGCAACGGCAGGAAGTTGAACGGCGGCTGGGAGAACAACTGGCTGAAGCCGTCGAGGGCGATAGGGGCGATGCCAACCAGGCCGTAGACGAAGATGTTGAGCGGCTTGATTTTGACTCCCGAAGCGCGAACGATAGCGAAGATGAGGCCAGCAACTAAGATCGCGCCATAGATCGCCACGTCGCGTTCGCAGTAAGCCACCTTATAACCCATGATCTCGTTGCCGACAAAGGCTTTGGCGGCAAAACGATCCAGAAGGTTGTAAGGATCAATGCCGGTGAGGGCTTTGAAAGCCGGGGCTTCATAGAAGAAGTTTTTGCCGAAGAGGAACCAGGAGCGGAAGGCGAATTGGTGGCAGAGCGGCGAGTAGGCGGTGTAGATGAGGTTGGCCGGGCCGGTGAGGCCGGTCTTCATCAGCACCGGGGCGACGAACGGCAAGCCGACGTAGACCAGGACGAGCGTGTTGAATACGGCCAGCCAGTGCTTGCTAAGGCCATAGATTTGCTTGTCGAGCCAGATGACGAAGTCGCGTTCGCGACCAGTGACGGGTTTGGAGGTCATGGAGGTTGGAGGTTAGAGATTAGGGAATTGGAGATTAGAGAATTGGAAGTTGGGGTTTTGGGATTTGGGATTTTTACTTTAGAATTTTGGCGAGGTTGTCGGCGAGTTGGGATTCGGTCATCGAGCCGATTTGGAAAGCGGCGATGGTTCCGTCGCGGCCAACGAAGAAGCTGGACGGGTAGGCGCGGATGCGATAGAGATCGTTGACGACCAGGCCGGGGTCGAGCAGAAACTCAAAAGATAAATCGAGAGCGTTGGCGAAATCCACCACGTCAGCTTTCGATTCGTCGGCGTCTACGGCCAGCACGGTGAGGCCGTCACTTTTATTGGCGTCGTAGGCGGCCTGAATGGCGGGCATTTCGACGCGGCACGGGCCGCACCAGGTGGCCCAGAAGTTGATGAGGACGGGTTTGCCTTTGAGGTCGCTCAGGGTGACGGTTCCGCCGTTGATGTTGGTGAGGGTGAAGTCGGGCGCGGGCGAGCCGACGATGGGGGCCGGGGCCGGAGTCCCGCCGCCCCCGCCGTTGGCGGCCAAACCGTTGTTGGCCAGCGTCGGCATGCCAATAAACACAATCGCGCCGATCGCCAGCCCGATCAGCAATCCGCCGCCAAGAATCAATAGTGTCGCGCGCGCTGAGTTCCCGCTTTCCATGTCAAATCGAGTTCTTTGATACGCCGCCGAAGGCGTGGCCGCTCAAATAGCCGATGTAGGCCGGGACAAGCGGCAGGACGCACGGCGACAGGAACGAAAGCAGTCCGGCCAGAATCGCCACCGGGTAGCTGGGCACTGCCGACTGGCCGAAAGTCACGTCGAGGAACAAGCCGTTGCGTTGTGCCCAGATGGCGATCCAACTCAGGTTGTTAGTGAACATGATCAGGCCGATGAGGATGAGGAAGAGGCCGCTGATGATTTCGATGGTGCGCATGTGTTTGCGGAAGCGGCGGACAAATTGGGCGGCTCGATCCATGCCCAGGCCAATGGCCAGGAAAGGCAGGCCGAGGCCGAGGGCGTAACCGCTGGACAAGATCATGGCCTGGCCCACCGATTGCTGGCTGAGGCCCAGAGTGAGAATAGCGCCGAGGGTGGTGCCTACGCAGGGCGTCCAACCGGCGGCGAAGAAAATGCCCATGAGGGCCGAGGCCAGGAAGCCGTTGCGTTGATTCTGGAATTGCGGGCGGGTGTCGGCGTAATAGAGCCAGGGAAGTTTGATGACGCCGAGGGTGGCGAAGCCGAACAGGATAATGACAAAGCCGCCGATTTGGGCGATGACCGACTTAAATTGGCCGAACAGTTCGCCCAGCAAGGTGACAGCGCCGCCCCAGCCCACGACGAACACCAGCGAAAAGCCAAACACAAACAGCACGGCGTGCACAAACACCGTCAGCCGCTGGTTCAGAGTCGGCTTCTCGGTAGAGACAGCTACAGGATTCATAATCTATCCACCTTCGTTGTTGGTAAGCGGCGGCGGCGTGCCCTGAATCTCAACCCGCGTGCCGCCCGGCCACTCTACGGTGACGTTGCCCGGAATATAAGTCACCTCGGGCGTTGTCCAGCGAAAGAGCCACTTGGAGGCCGCCGGTGGGCAGTTGAGGCAACCGTGTGAACGGGGCCGCCCGTAATCGTTGTGCCAGTAAGTTGAATGAATGGCCGCGCCACTGCTGGCAAAGTACGACACCCAGCCGATGCCCGGCAGGTCGAAGCCGTTGGTGGCCGTGCCGCCCGTCATGTGGCGCGAGATGCGCTTGCTCCAAATGGGATGAACGCCGCCGGGAGTCAGCGCCGCGCGCTTGCTTCCATCCGGCTCAAAAAACGTTGCGCCGGAAGCGATCTTGGTGCGAAACACCTCGGTCTTGCCTTCGAAAGCCGAGAGCCAGTGCGTGCCGACATCGGCCACGATGCGCTTGTTGCTCGCGTTCGGCGAGATGGGCGCAATTTCATCGGCGGTAATGAGGCGGGTGTGCCGGCCCTGCGCCCAGAAACTCTTGCCCTGGTCGTCTTCCACGTGATACCACACAATGCCGTCCGGCCCGGTTTCGATCTTGTCAATCTTGAGCACAGTGCTGTAGTAGAGACGGTAGACGATGGGCGAGTTGGAATCCGCCGCCGCCCGCGACTCGGTGTAAGGAACAGTGATCTCGCCGTAGAAGCCGTCTTCTGGAAGAACGGTGATGGGTGTATGAGTCTCGTTCTTCACCGGCTGGACGCCCGACGAGTAGATGTAACCTTCGGGAATTTCAAACCAGACGTTATTGTGTGGGAACCAGCCTTCGCCGACTACCGCCCGGTAAATCTCCACGATGTCATCGCGGTATTTATAAGTCACCTGCTCGCCCTGAGGATTGGGCCGGGTGATCACCCGGGCCGAGGCGATCGTCACCCGACCCAACCGGGTGAGCGGCGCGGCCAGGCGCAAGTCATTAGGCGACAACGTGCCGAAGGCCATCGCGCCGAGGGTGATGGATGAGAGTTTGATGAATTCGCGTCGAGAAAGTTTTATTGCCATAGATATAGGGCCGGCAATTGGAAACCGCGCCTACAAAAGCCAAGTCCACCTGCGTGGACTAGTCGGCGCAAGCCGACTTCGCCTTATGTTGCCGCGATTTTAATCGCCGAACTCCAATTTCAAAATACCACGCAACTATAACACAACACGCGCCGTTCCTCTTAATAGACGGCGCGTGCGAGGGCAATCTTACCTGAGAAGTTGGGAGGGAACAAAGGGGTGAGTTAGAGTTTAGAGTGTGGCCCGTCTCTCCAATCTCTAATCTCCAATTCTCTACGCGAAGCGTCTAATCTCTCCTCTCCCTCCACCACCCCACCGCCTGCCGCACGAAACTCCGCGCTGGTTCAAAGCTCATCATCGCCTCGGCCTCCGCCGCCGGAACCCACAGCCGCTCGAACGTCTGGCGGTCGTGCTCGGCGTCGTCGTAATCCATTTCACCAGCATGATCGTGGTTGCGGAGCCGCATGACAAAATAGTGCTCGTTGCGGACGTACCATGCCCCATCCTTGCCCCGGAACTGCGCCTGAAGCACGCCCAGATCGGCCAGCACTTCCAGGTTTGAATAGCCCGTTTCCTCAACGGTCTCCCGCACCGCCGCCTGCTCCGCCGTCTCGCCATCTTCGACGTGGCCTTTCGGCAAAACAACCTCGTTCAGGCCATGCTTCCGCAGGAGAAGCACCTTGTCGCCGTCAAACAAAATCCCGCCCGCCGCTTCGTAGTGAATAATGTCCATTTTCCAACCTCTAACCTCCAACGTTCAACTTCCAAAGTATAATCTTCATATGCTTTTCTTCGGCACCAAGCAAGTCCAGCGGCCCCTGCCTAACCAGCAGAAAGTCTGCCCGGTCTGCCTCAGCGTCACCGAGCATACCGTGACCGAAAGCGGCACTTACTTCACGCTCTATTTTGTTTGGCCTCATCGCCCTGCTCACCATCATCCTGCTCACCGTCATCTTCTCCATCATGTCACGCTGACGGCCCAAGTCTGGCCCTGTTGGCTTGTTTCATTGTTCATTGAATGACGACCCTCATTCTCACCCACGAGCAGGCCGACTTTGACGCAGTGGCCTCGTTGTGGGCCGCGCATCGTCTCCATCCGTCTGCCATCCCCGTCCTCCCGCGCCGCGTCAACCGCAACGTCCGCGCCTTCCTCAACTTATACGGCGACCACTTCGGCTTTGCCGAAACCGAAGACCTGCCGCGCCAGCGAGTCGAGCGCGTCATTGTCGTGGACGCTCAATCGGCCTCGTCAGTGAAAGGGATGTCGGCCAAAACCGAGATCACGGTGATTGATCACCACGCCGGTCAACCCGACTCCGGCACCGGGGCCAACACCACCCTCCTGGCCGAGCAATTGGCCGAGTCGCTCACGCCGCTCTCGCCCGTCGAGGCCACCCTGCTCCTGCTCGGCATCTACGAAGACACCGGCTCGCTCACCTATCTCACCACCACCCCGCGCGACGCCCGCGCCGCCGCTCACCTGCTTGAGGCCGGGGCGCAACTCGAAGCCGCGCGCGAGTTTTTGCATCACCCGCTCACCGGCGGACAAAGGGCGCTCTACGATCAACTACTGGCCGCCGCTGAGACTCACCTTGTTAACGGCCAGGCAGTGACGATCAGCGCCATTGATGGCGGCGAAACCGACGAAGAACTTTCAACGCTGGCCCACAAACTGCGCGACACACTTGACCCCGCCGCCCTCTTCGTGCTGGTGAACCTGCGCGGCCACGAGCCGAGAGTTCAACTGATTGCCCGCTCCACGACGGCCAACGTGGATGTGGGGGCAATGGCAACCCACTTTGGCGGCGGCGGCCACGGTCGGGCCGCCGCCGCCCTCATCCGCGATCGTTCCCTCGACGACGTTCGCACCGCCTTGATCGCCGCCCTGCCCGATCACATTCGACCGGTCGCCACCGTCGCCCAGATCATGTCGCACGGCGTGCAAACCCTTTCGCCCGACACCACCGTGCGCGCCGCCGCCGAGCGATTCAAAAAACACAGCTACGAAGGGTATCCGGTGGTGGACGCGGGGCGCGTGGTGGGCTTGCTTACCCGCCGGGCAGTGGATCGCGCCATCCATCATCATCTCGACACCCAGCCCGTCAGCGCCATCATGGATTCGGGTGAAGTGACGGTGAAGCCAGGCGACTCGCTGGAACATTTGCAAAAGCTGATGACGACGCATGGCTGGGGGCAAGTGCCGGTGGTAGACGCTGACGCGGGAAATGTGATCGGCGTGGTGACTCGCACCGACCTGCTCAAGCGCCTGGCGACTCCGGTGAAGCCGCCTCGCCGGAATTTGGCCGATCAACTTGCCCGTGCCCTTCCGGCGGAACGGCTGGCGCTCTTGCATCTCGTGTCCGACGAAGCGACGGCCCTCAACGTCTCGCCCTTTATTGTCGGCGGCTTTGTGCGCGATCTCTTGCTCGGCCAGCCAGGTTTGGATTTCGACATCGTGGTGGAAGGTGAGGCCATTGCCCTGGCGAAACGGCTGGCGGCCAAACATGGCGGGCGAGTCACCGCGCACTCACAGTTCGGCACGGCCAAATGGAAACTGCCGCCCGCGCTCAGTCCGGCGATCCCGTCCGGCCACCTCGATCTGGTCTCGGCTCGCACCGAATTTTACGCCCATCCATCAGCCTTGCCAGAGGTTGAACGCGGGAGCATCAAGCTTGACCTGCACCGCCGCGATTTCACTCTCAACACGCTGGCGATTCGGCTCGCCCGTGAAGCCTTCGGCGACCTGCTCGACTTCTGGGGCGGCGAGCGCGACTTGCGCGACGGCCTGATCCGGGTCCTGCACTCGCTCAGCTTCGTGGACGACGCTACCCGGATTCTGCGGGCGGTGCGCTTTGAGCAACGCTTCGGCTTTCGCATCGAAGCCCGCACCGCCGAGTTGTTGGCCCACGCCTTGCATTTGCTCCACAAGGTCAGCGGCGACCGCATCCGCCACGAACTCGATTTGATTCTGCAAGAGGCCGAGCCGGAGCGCCACATTGCCCGCCTGGCCGGGCTTGGCATCCTCTCGCACATTCACCCCGAACTGCCCGCCGACTCCGACTTGCCACGCCGGATGAAAGCTGTGCGCGAGTGCGCCCTGCCCTTGAAGTGGTCGGCGTGGCTCCTGCCCCTCACTCCTTCTGTCTTGAACGATGTCGTCTCACATTTGCGGCTCTCTGCTCACAACGCCGAGATCGTTCAACAGGCCGCGCATGCTTATCTTGGCATCGGCGGCCTCCCCGGCGGAGTCCGCATGAGCGAACTGAACGCCTGGCTAGGGCAAATCGATCGCGAATCACTCCGGCTTGCCACATCACTTTGCGATCAAGAGTCGTTGCGTCGCCGGCTTGAAGACTACTTGCGCCGCCGCGAGTCGCTGAAGCTGGCGACCACCGGCGAGACGTTGCAGGCGCTTGGCCTGCCACCCGGTCCGCGCTACCGCGAGATTCTGGGCCGCCTGCAAAATGCGTATTTGGATGACGAGATTACGAACGCCGAAGAGGAGCGGGCACTGTTGGGGAAGATTCTTGAACGTCAAAATTAACTACGCCCGGATTGGCAAAGAGACTGCCATTTACACTGAAGGCCTCCTCGAAGACGACGGGAAGCGGCTGAGGACGTTCAATATTGTGCCGCCCGAATATCAGACACCGATGTCAGAAGGCTGGTGGCGGGAGGGTCTAATTTCGCAAGGGCAACTGATTTACTCGGTCGCCAAGTATCACTTCTACAACGAGCACTTCGACGTGCTTGAGCTTCGCGACGAAGCCGGAGACTTGCTGGGCTACTACTCGGACATTGCCACGCCTTTGCAAAAGATTGGCGACGAATACTTCCTCACCGACTTGATGCTCGACCTGTGGGTGTTCCCGGACTCGACGACGTTCAAAGAACTGGACTGGGACGAGTTTGAGGCCGCCGTTCAGAACGGCCTGCTCTCCGACGACCAGCAAGAAAAAGCCCTCAGCACGATGAACAGGCTGAGGGCCGAAATTGCTCAGGGCATCTTTCCGGCGGCTTACATTCGCTGAAAAGCAGGGACCGCACCCTTCGACTTCGGCCAGCGAAAAGCACGTTGGCCTCCGCTCAGGGTGCGGTTTCTCTTACCACCCGGCTCTCACCACCCCTCCCGGCACGTCAGCCTTCGTCAGCGCGCCGCTTTCGGTATCCATTCTCCAGGCGCTGCCGCTGGCGTCGTTCAACCAAACTGTGTCGGTCACCGGCCAGAGGATGGTTTGCAAGAGGCGGTCATCATCCTGAATCAAGACAGTCTGGGACATCGTCGCAACATCCACCTTCACCACCGAATACGCTTCTGAGTCGGGGTTGCCGACGGCCATCGTGTACATCAGCAAGCCGCCGTCAGGCGACCAGATGATGCCGCCGGCTTGATGATGGTCAACGTCAATCGGCACGCGCTGTTCAGCCCCGCTTGCCACGTCATGCAAAACCAACTCCAATTGTTCAACGCCGGGGATGTAGGCGACGGTTGAACCGTCGGGCGAGAGCGACATGGCGCACAGGCAATCCATGTTCGGCAGAATCTCCTTGACCAACCCGGTCTTCAAATCGGCCTGTTGCAAGTCCGACCCGCCAAAAAACAAGATGTAGCCGCCGATGCCATAAAGCGGATTGGTGAAATACAAATACCGCCCCTCGGGCGACCAGCCGATGGGTTGCGGCAAAATCGCTTCGTCCGGCAACCTTTTATCCAGAATGAATTGCTCGTCCGAGCCGTCCGCGTTCGCCGCCTTCAACTGAATGTGCGTGTCGCCCTCCGGGTGCGGCTCAAAGACGGAAGTGCCCCATGCTATTCGCTCGCCATTCGGCGACGGCAGGAACTGGCCTTCAAATAACTCGCCACCAGAGTTGACAAACGGCAACTCGGTGAGCGTGTTATCAAACGCCACTCGCTTCACCACCTGAGTCTCATCGTCAATATAAAACAAGTAGCCATCGGCCACCCACTGTGAAAAGCTTTCCCTCAATCCCGGCGCAGAAAAGATGGCCTCGGCCTCGCCGGTTGCCGGATCAACTGCCGTCAATTGCGGCGGGTCAATAGAAAAGTTCGCCAGCACCACGATTGAGCCGTCAATACCCTGCGCGCCGCCGCCGCCACCCACTCCCTCGGCGGGCGTGGGCGACGAGGCGGCTGTGGTTGAAACGGCGTTTGTCGCCGCAACGACCGTCGCCGCAGATGGTTGGCCTGATGAAGATTGTGTCGCCGTCCCCTGGCCAGCCGGCGCGCGAGTCGTGGCAGTCGCCGCCTCTGTTGTGGCCGTCGGCGGCGCGTTCGTCGCCGCCGACCCGGAGGACGACGTGGGAATCTCCACCACCAGAGTCGGCGGAACCTGAGCGCCCCCGCCGCAGGCCGCCAGCGTCACCGCCACCAGCAGGCTCAACACCCTCATTGTCGTTTGTCGTTTCATCGTGCTAACCCTCATTGGGATTTGGAATTTGGGATTTTGGAAATTGGGGGTTTTCATTTCTTCATTGTCTCATTGTTCATTGTTCATTACAATATATCGCATGACCGACACAGGCACCTTCACCTTCGGCGGCGACATCGTCTGGCGACCGTCGCCCGAAATCATCGCTCGCTCCAACCTGCAAAAATTTATGAGTCAGCACAACATCACCTCCTTTGACGAATTGCTGGCGCGCTCGACCACCGACGTGGCCTGGTTCACCGATGCCGTGCTCAAGTTTCTGGACATCAGTTTCCAGCGCCCCTATTCGTCCGTCATCGATCTGTCCAAAGGCATTCAGTGGCCGCAGTGGTGTGTGGGCGGCATGACCAACATCGCCTTCAACTGCGTAGACAAACATTTCGAAACCGGGACGCGAGAACGAGTCGCCATCATCTACGAAAGCGAAGAAGGAGATGTCCGCTTGCTCACTTACGGCGACCTCTTCTTTGAAGTCAACCGTTGCGCCAACATGCTCCGGGCGCACGGCTTGAAGAAGGGCGATGCCGTCGGCCTCTTCATGCCCATGACGCCGGAAATCGTCGTCGCCCTGCTCGCCATCGTCAAGATCGGCGGCATTGTTCTGCCGCTCTTCTCCGGCTACGGCGTCTCGGCCATCGTCTCGCGCCTCAACGACGCGGGCGCGAAGGCGCTCTTCACCGCCGACGGATTCTTCCGGCGCGGCCAGCTTGTCCCCCTCAAACCCACCGCCGACGAGGCGGCCAAACAGATTCCGACTCTGCAAAAAATGTTCGTCTTCAAGCGCGTCGGCAACGAAGTGAACATGCAGGCCGGGCGCGATCACTGGTGGCACGACGAAATGCCAAAGCAAATGGAGCTGGCCCCCAGCGAGCCGACCTCTGCCGAAGACCCGCTGATGATCATCTACACCAGCGGCACGACCGGCAAACCCAAAGGCGCGGTTCATACGCACTGCGGCTTCCCGGTCAAAGCGGCGCAAGACATGGCCTTCGGCACTGATATTCAACCCGGCGACATTTTGTATTGGATGACCGACATGGGTTGGATGATGGGCCCCTGGCAAGTGTTCGGCGTGACTCTGTTGGGCGCGACGATGTTTCTTTACGACGGGTCACCCGACTACGCCCCGGCGAAGCTAGGAGGCGGCCCCGACCGACTCTGGTCAATGGTCGCCCGCCACAAGGTCACGACCCTCGGCGTGTCCCCAACCTTCATTCGCGCCATTCTCAAGTTTGGCGACGAGCCGGTGAAGAAGCACGACCTTTCTTCGCTTCGCGCCTTCGCCTCAACGGGCGAGCCGTGGAATCCTGATCCCTGGCTGTGGCTGTTCAACACCGTGGGCGGCGGCAAACTGCCCATCATCAACTATTCCGGCGGCACCGAAATTTCGGGCGGCATCGTCATGGGCAATCCGCTCCTGCCCCTCAAGCCCTGCGCCTTCTCTGCGCCCTGCCCCGGCATCGCCGCCGACGTGTTCGACGAGAACGGCCAGCCGGTTCGCAATGCCGTCGGCGAACTCGTCATCAAAGCGCCCTGGATTGGCATGACGCACGGCTTCTGGAAAGACCCGCAACGTTACGAAGACATCTATTGGTCGCGTTGGCCGAATGTTTGGGTTCACGGCGACTGGGCCGCCATTGACGACGACGGCCTGTGGTACATCCTGGGCCGGTCGGACGACACGATCAAAGTGGCGGGCAAGCGTCTCGGTCCGGCTGAAGTCGAGTCGATTCTCGTCGCCCACCCCGCCGTGGCCGAGGCCGCCGCCATCGCCGTCCCCGACGAAGTGAAGGGCAACGAAGTGGTGTGCTTCTGCGTACTCAAGCCAAGCCACCAACCATCGGATGAGTTGCGTGAAGCCCTCAAAGAAAAAGTGGCCGCCGAACTCGGCAAGCCCCTCAAGCCGCGCGAGATCAAATTCGTGCGCGACCTGCCGAAAACCCGCAACGCCAAAGTCATGCGCCGCATCATCCGCTCGGCGTATTTGGGCCAAGACCCGGGCGACACAAGCTCGTTGGAGAATCCGGTGGCGGTGGAAGAAATCCGCAAAGCGGCATAAAATAGAGATATGCGCTCACCATTTCCTGGCATGGATCCGTGGCTCGAACACCCGGCGCTGTGGCCCGACTTGCATAACAGCTTAATCGCGGCTATTCGAGACGAATTATCGCCTCTTCTTGCGCCCAACTACTACATCCGCCTTGAACGGCGCGCCTACGTGTTCACACCCAATGACTTGGAATTTATTGGCCGCCCCGATTTAAGTGTAATGCCGTTGCATGTTCCAACGCCGCGCGCTAACTTGCCGCTGGCTGAAATGGACGTAATCGAAGTTGAAGCTCTCATCCAGGATGAGGTCGGCGAAAGCTATCTTGAAGTCCACGACACCAAAACACGCAACGTCGTCACCGTCGTCGAGGTTCTATCGCCCGCTAATAAACTGCACGCCGAAGGCCGGCGCGACTACGAAAAGAAACGCAAACATATTTTGCATAGCCTCACCCACCTGGTCGAGATTGACTTGCTCCGCGCCGGCGACCCGATGCCGGTTAGCAAACAAGTGCGAAGCGATTACCGGATTCTAGTGATGCGCGGCGACACGCGGCCTCAGGGCAAGCTTTATGCGTTCAGCGTTCGCAAGCCCATTCCGCCCTTTCTCCTCCCCCTCTTACCCGGTGACGACGAACCGACCGTTGACCTCAACACCATCTTGCACGCCCTCTACGACCGCGCTCGATTCGATTTAGGCCTGGACTACGACCAGCCGCCCGTGCCGCAGTTGAGCAACGAAGACTCCGCCTGGGCGCGTGAACTGATCAAGAAGGCTCAGTAGCGCAACTTGTCAGTTTGCGCTACATGCTTTGAATGCCCTTCCTCCCCGACAATTTCATCCGCACCATCACCGATCTCTTCAACGAGCGCGGCGTTGCATGGCTAGAGAACTTGCCGGGCCTCATCGCCGACTGCGAACGCCGCTGGTCGCTCCAAGTTCTGCCCCCGTTTGATCTTTCCTACAACTACGTCGCCCCGGCTATCTGCGCCGACGGAACCGAAGTCGTCCTCAAACTCGGCGTGCCTGACGGCGCGCTCACCGACGAGATGACGGCGCTTCGTTTGTGGGATGGTCGCGGTATTGTGCAATTGCTCGACTGCGATCCTGATCAGGGTATCATGCTCCTCGAACGCCTCCAGCCCGGCACACCGCTCGTCACCGTCGAAGACGATGAAGAAGCCACCCGCATCTTCGCCCAGGTTGCCCGCCAACTTCGGATACCCGCCCCCGCCGTTCACAACTTCGACACCCCGCAGACCTGGGCCGAGGGCCTGAGGCGGCTTCGTAAACGATTCGACGGCGACACCGGCCCTCTGCCCGCAAAAATCGTCGAGACCGCCGAGTCGCTTTTTGCCGAATTGCTCGGTTCACAAGCCGATCCGGTCTTGCTTCACGGCGACTTGCATCACTGGAATATCCTCTCTGCCACACGCTTACCCTGGCTCGCCCTCGATCCCAAAGGCATCGTCGGCGAGCCGTGCTATGAAGTGGGCGCGTGGCTCCGCAACCCGGTCGGCCACCTCTTCAACCAACCCAACCCGAGTCGCCTCTTCGCCCGCCGGGTCGCCATCCTCGCCGAGGAACTCGGCTTCGACCGCCAGCGCATCCTCGGCTGGGGCGTGGCTCAGGCTGTGCTCTCGGCGTGGTGGAGTATTGAGGATCATGGACATGGCTGGGAAGAAGCAATGGTATGCGCCGAGTTGTTGACCGAATTGCTATAGGGCAAATTTCCAATTTGCCCCACGAGCCTTTGACCGTGACCGAGATCGAAATCCCCGTTCCTCTTTCTGCGAAACCAACCCTAGCTCCTCGCACCGTCGAGCGTGCCTGTACGACTCTTGATCTCACGCTCACGCTGAAAGGCACTCTCGCCAAATATCCAGGCTGTATCCATTGGCACTATAAGAAAGGCAAAGAACGCGCCACGCTTGAGATCACATGGTGGCCTCGTGAGCGGCGATTGTGGCTTAAGGTCGCACGCAACCGGCGAAGTGATTGGATCGAAGATGCCATTCCGCGCCTCAAACGCTATCTTGAGTCAAAGTTGTGAGATAATTGCCCCAACCCCAGCCGTCAGCGCAACTACTGACGGCTGATTGCTGAACACCAATAACCAATAACTGATTACCAATAACCATCATGGCAGACGGACAAGTCATCTTTTCGATGGTGCGCGTCGGGCGCATCCACCCACCCAACAAGCAAGTCCTGCGCGACATCTCGCTCGGTTTCTACTACGGCGCAAAGATCGGCGTGCTCGGCCTCAACGGCGCCGGCAAAAGCACTTTGCTTCGCATCATGGCCGGAGTCGATCAGGACTACGTCGGCGAAATCGTCAGAAGCCCCGGTTACACCGTCGGCCTGCTTGAGCAGGAACCGCAACTTGATTCAAACAAAACGGTGAAGCAAGTTGTCGAAGAGGCCGTCCAACCCATCAAAGACATGCTGGCGAAGTTCGACGAAGTCAACGCCAGGTTCGCCGAACCCGACGCCGACTTCGACGCGCTGATCGCGCAACAGGCGCGACTGCAAGATGAGTTGGACAAGCACGACGCCTGGAACCTGGACGCCCGGCTGGAACTGGCGATGGACGCGCTTCGTTGTCCGCCCGGCGACACGCCCGTCACCGTTCTCTCCGGTGGCGAGCGCCGCCGCGCCGCCCTCTGCCGTCTCCTGCTCACCGAACCGGACATTTTGCTCCTCGACGAGCCGACGAATCATCTCGACGCCGAGTCGGTGGCCTGGCTGGAAAAGCATTTGCAACAATACAAAGGCACGGTCATCGCCGTCACCCACGACCGTTACTTTCTCGACAACGCGGCCGGTTGGATCCTGGAACTGGATCGCGGCTACGGCATTCCGTGGAAGGGCAACTACTCGTCGTGGCTGGAGCAAAAGCAGACGCGGCTGACGCAGGAAGAGCAGGCCGAGAGCAAACGCCAGAAGACGCTGGAGCGCGAGCTGGAATGGATTCGCATGTCGCCCAAAGCGCGGCAGGCCAAAGGCAAAGCGCGCGTCACCGCCTACGAAAAACTCCTCAGCCAGGAACAAGAGGAGCGCCGCGAGAATCTGGAAATTTATATCCCGCCCGGCCCGCGATTGGGCGACGTGGTGATCGAGTGCAAGGGCGTGAGCAAATAGTTTGGCGACCGCCTCTTGATTGATAACGCCACCTTCACCGTGCCGCCGGGAAGCATCGTCGGCGTCATCGGCCCCAACGGCGCCGGCAAAACGACTCTGCTCAAAATGATCACCGGCCACGAGTCGCCCGACACCGGCACGTTCAAACTTGGCGAGACGGTCAAACTGGCCTACGTGGAACAAAGCCGGGAGACGCTCGACGGCGAGAAGAACGTATGGGA
The DNA here is from genome assembly GCA_016197225.1 of Chloroflexota bacterium. Classification (NCBI taxonomy): domain Bacteria; kingdom Bacillati; phylum Chloroflexota; species Chloroflexota bacterium. The sequence goes on along the minus strand of JACPWC010000059.1, from coordinate 41,395 downwards.
GGAAATTTCGGGCGGGGAGGAGAGTCTGGTGTTAGGCACACGGCGGATGAACTCGCGGGCTTACGTCGCCAGCTTCAACTTCCTCGGAACCGATCAACAAAAGAAAGTGAAGTCACTCTCCGGCGGCGAGCGCAATCGCGTTTTGCTGGCCAAGACGCTGAAGGAAGGCGCGAACGTCATCATGCTCGACGAGCCGACCAACGACCTGGACGTGAACACCCTGCGCGCACTCGAAGAGGCGCTCGACAATTTTGGCGGGAGCGCCGTCGTCGTCAGCCACGACCGTTGGTTCCTCGACCGCATCGCCACTCATATTCTGGCCTTCGAAGGCGACAGCCAGGCGCGCTTCTTCGACGGCAACTTCTCCGACTACGAAGAAGATCGCCACAAGCGCCTGGGCCTGGCCGCCGACACGCCGCATCGCATTCACTACAAGCCGTTGACGAGATAGAGATCAATCTCCAATCTCTAATTCTCTAATCTCCAACCTCAATGCCCCATCCTTCTATCATCCTTGTCCTCCCCGCCTACAACGAGCAGGAAGCCCTCCCGCCCCTGCTCGCCGCCGTCGCCGAGACCCGCGCCACCCTCCTCCCCAACCTGAGCGTCATCGTCGTGAACGACGGAAGCAAGGACAATACTGCCCAGGTCGTCCGCGATTTTAACACTGGCTGGGTGAAGCTCGTGCCGCACCCGCGCAACATGGGCCTGGCCCAGGCCATGCGCACCGGCCTCGCCGCCGCGTTGGCCGCCGCCCCTGAAGATGGCCTCATCGCCAGCATGGACGCTGACAACTCACATCAGCCGCGCGAACTCAAACTCATGCTCGACAAACTGAACACCGGCCTTGACGTGGTGATCGCTTCCCGTTTTCAACCCGGCGCAAAAATGGAAGGCATCCCGCCGCACCGCCAACTGTTCAGTTGGGGCGTGAGCGTGCTATTTCAAACCTTCACCCCCATTCCCGGCGTGCGCGACTTCTCGTGCGGCTTCCGCCTTTACCGCGCCAGCGCCCTGCGGCGCACTGTGAATCGTTGGGGCGATCAACTGATCACCGAGCAAGGCTTCGCCTGCATGACCGAAATTTTGCTCAAGCTCTCGCTCCTGCCCGGCCTCAAGTTCGGCGAAACGCCCATGGACTTGCGCTACGACCGCAAACCCGGCGCAACCAAAATGAAAGTGTGGCAGAACATCAAAGACATGTGGCGGCTCATGTGGCGGCACCGATTGTCAGTGAACAGCCAACAGTGAGTAGTGAACAGTGAACGGCGCGCAATCTTCGATACACAATACGCACTACGGAATACGCACTGTTTACTGTTTACTGCTTACTATTTTCTTCGCCCTCGCCCTCGCCCAACTCACCACCACCTCGCCCACCTTCGACGAAGGCTACACCCTCCTGCGCGGCTACGCCGCCCTCCGCACCGGCCACCTCGTCCCCATCGGCCACCCGCCACTCGCCCACTGGCTCTCGGCCCTCGGCGTCATCCTCGAGCCGAACCTGCCCGACCCGCGCACCCTCGACGGCTGGGCCGGCGACCAGTACGACGACTCCAGCAGTGACTTGATGTGGAAGCGCGGCCTCAATGCCGGCCGCCTCACATTTCTCGGACGCTACCCGATTCTGCTCCTCGGTCTGATACTCGGAGCCGTGACTGCCCGCTGGGCCAAAGAATTGTTCGGCTGGGAAGCCGCCATGGCGGCATTGGCCTTGCACGCCCTCAGCCCCAACCTTCTCGCCAACGCCGCCCTCGCCACCACCGACCTCCCCGTAGCCGCCTTCTACGTCTTCACCCTCTACGCCTGGTATCGCTTCACCAAAAAGCCAAACACCCGCAACGCCATCCTCACCGGCATCTTCTTAGGTTGCGCCCTCACCAGCAAATTCTCCGCCCTCCTCCTCGGCCCCACCCTCGGTTTGCTTTTTCTACTCAACTTGTTCAACACTAGGGCACAAAAGCACAAAGGCACAAAGAATTATTTTCTTAGTGCCCTTGTGCCCTTGTGCCTTCGTGGTTTATTGATTCTTGTAACCGCCTTCCTCACCGCCTGGGCCACCTACGGCTTCGCCCTCAACCCCTACCCGCTCGCCCAATACCTCCGCGAGCTTACCGACCTGACCAACTTAGCCACCGGCGGCCACACCGCTTACCTCCTCGGCCAACTCTCACTCAAAGGCTGGTGGTATTACCATCTGGTTGTTTTCGCAGTCAAAACACCCCTGCCGCTCCTCATTCTGCTCTTCATGACCACCGCTCTTATTGTGTATTCCGTATTTCGTAAACAATACGCAATACGCAACACGCAATACGCGCTCGCCAACGTCTTTCTTCCGGCTTCACTCTACCTTCTTGCTACCATCACCATCTTCTCCCTCAACGTCGGCTACCGCTACCTCCTCCCGGCGCTTCCACTCCTCCACATCCTCGCCGCCTCCGTTACGCAACACGCAATACGCAATACGCGATACGCAATACTCCTCACTCTTCTCTTCATCGCCCACGCCGCCTCCACCCTCGCCATCGCCCCTCACTTCCTCGCCTACTTCAACGAATTCGTCGGCCCGGAGAACGGCTACCAAGTGTTGGCCGACTCCAACTTAGACTGGGGACAAGACTTGCCGGCGCTTGCCCGCGCCCTCGACGGCCGCCCCGTTTATCTTTCTTACTTTGGACAAGCCGATCCGGCTTATTACGGCATCAACGCGACTCGCCTGCCGGGGTGGCCGCCGCCCGATGATGTTGCCGACTTCTCCCCCGCCGACCCGGCCCCCGGCCTCTACGCCATCTCGGCCAGCAACTTCGTCGGCGCCCAACTCGATCAGCCCAACACCTTCGCCTACTTCCGCAACCTGACTCCGCTCGCCGTCATTAACTACTCCATCTTCGTCTATGAAGTTCCGGAGCGGGAACCTGTTACTTCTTTCGCTCAATGCGCCCCACCCATTTTGGCAACGACAACTCACCTGCTCAACCGCCAAGCCCGCCAACTCACCTTCGACTGCGCCAATAGCATCCTCCTACCCGCCCACCCCGGCCTCATCCTTTACCCCGAAGACCAAACACCAATCATTGACCTCGGCCAACCTGCTTACGAATGGAAACGCAGTGACGGCACAACCTACTATCGCCTCTACCGCTCCTCAATAACCACGCGGAGCGGCCAATTACTAATAACCAATAACCAATTACCAATAACCAACTCCAAATACCTCTCCCTCCTCAACTACGACCTCTCCCCTGAAGCCCTCACCCTCACCTGGCTCGTCACCGAACCCGCCCCGCCGCCCGTCTCCATCTTCGTCCACTTCAACTGGCCCGACGGCGCTTTAGCCGAAGCCTACGACGCCCTTGGCGTTCCTGCTGAATATTGGCAAGCTGGCGACATCATCGTCCAACGCCACCCCATCTCGCCCGACCTGCCGCCGGGTGAATACGGCATTCGAGTCGGTTTGTATTCCCTGGCCGACGGCAAACGCTACTCTGACATCCCCCTCACCTCCTACCAGAAATAGTTCACACCGGCACAAGCGATAGAAATAGCGATACAAAGGCGAAAATCTATTGCCTTGCCTCAAGCAATTGTGCTAGAGTGATTTTAGACATCGGAAAGTGGTCAATCTCTGATCTCCCGTCTCTAACCTGAATCGCCGGAGAAACACATGAGCAACGAAGAGTCCTTTAGCCGCTTTGTCCGCGAGCGCCGCCGCGCCCTTGACCTGACGCAAGAGGAATTGGCCCGGCGGGTGGGATGCGCCGCCATCACCATCCGCAAAATCGAGGCAGACGACCTGCGACCTTCCGTCCAGATCGCGGAAAGGTTGGCAATGGCGCTGGCGATCCCGCTGGACGACCGGGCCGAGTTTGTCCGCCGAGCCAGAACCGCCCACCCTGAACCCGCCGAAATCCCTACCCCGGCTCCGGCGCTTGAAGAGATTGGCCAGGAAGATTTAACCGGGCGGGCTATTCGCGGCTACGCGCTGGCTGATCGAATTGGCAGTGGCGGCATGGGGGCAGTCTATCGCGCCATTCAGCCCAACGTCGAGCGCGAAGTTGCAATCAAAATCATCCTCCCCGCTTACGCCAATCATCCCGACTTCATCCGCCGCTTCGAAGCCGAGGCCCAACTCGTCGCCCGCCTCGAACACCCGCACATCGTTCCCCTCTACGACTACTGGCGCGAGCCGGGCGTGGCCTATCTGGTGATGCGCCTTTTGCGTGGGGGCAACATACAGGCGCTCATACAGAACGGGCCGCTTCCGTTGGAGACCGCCTACCACCTGTTGGAACAAATTTGCTCGGCCCTGAACGCCGCTCATCGCATCGGCGTCATTCATCGCGACCTCAAACCGGCGAATGTGTTGCTGGACGAAGACAGCAACGTCTATCTTGCCGATTTCGGCATCGCTAAAAATCTCGGCAACCCTAATCTCGAAGCGCATACGCAGGTGGACGTAGTGATGGGGTCGCCTCAGTACATGTCGCCCGAACAGATCCGGTCGCTCTCGGTCAGACCGCAGACGGACATCTATTGCCTCGGCGTCATGCTCTATGAGATGCTGACCGGCTCATTGCCATTCACCGGGCCGACCCCGTTTGACCTGATCCAACAACACATTAATGCTCCCATGCCGCCGTTAGCCGCCCGCCGCGCAGGATTGCCGGCCGCGCTGGACGAGGTGATTGGCCGGGCCACGGCCAAAAATCCACAAGACCGCTACCAAGATGTGTCGAGCCTGCTTGACGATTTCCGTCGCGCCCTGGAAGGCAGTCCAACAGCGCGGCCCGTCTTCATTCCAGCGCCGGACGAAGAGGCTGAGACTGAACTCGTCAATCCCTACAAAGGCTTGCGCGCGTTCAATGAGGCTGATTCAGAAGATTTCTTCGGGCGCGAGAGTCTGATTCAACAACTGCTGGCGCGATTGGGCGAAGGTGGCGACCTGTCGCGCTTCCTGGCCGTCGTCGGGCCAAGTGGCAGTGGCAAGTCATCGGTTGTGAAGGCGGGGCTGCTCCCGATCCTCCGGCGTGGCGGCCTGCCCGGATCCGAAAATTGGTTCATCGTGGATTTCATGCCGGGGCCGCACCCCTTTGAGGAACTGGAAGCCGCTTTACTGCGGGTGGCCGTCAACCCGCCGCCGAGTCTGCTGGCGCAATTGCGGGACGGCAATCGTGGCCTTCTGCGCGCGGTCAACCGCATTCTGCCCGCCGACGAGTCGGTCGAACTTGTGTTAGTGCTCGATCAGTTTGAGGAAGTGTTCACGTTGATCACAGATGAAAAAGAAAGGGCTTTGCTATTGACCAATCTGGTAACAGCCGTTCTCGACGAGCGCAGTCGAATGCGTCTAGTGATCACCCTGCGCGCCGACTTCACCGACCGGCCATTGCGCTACGTGGACTTCGGCGAACTCGTCCAGCGGCGATCCGAATTCGTCATGGCCCTCACCCCCGATGAATTGGAGCGCGCTATCCTCGGCCCGGCCAAACGAGTCGGCTTGCGCTTGGAAGCCGGGTTAACCTCGGCTATGATCCGTGAAGTCGGCGATCAACCCGGCGCACTGCCGTTGTTGCAATACGCCCTCACCGAACTGTTCGAGAAACGCGAAGGCCGCGCCCTCACCAAGAAAGCCTACGCCGATCTCGGCGGCGTGACCGGGGCGTTGGGCAAACGCACCGAGGCCGTGTATGCGGGATTGAACGAAGCCGAACAATCTATCGCGCGCCAGTTATTCTTGCGTTTGGTCACAGTGGGCGAAGGGGTGGAAGACACGCGAAGGCGAGTGTTGAAGGCAGAATTGGAACAACTTCAAAGTTCAAATTTCAAGCTCCCAATCGGCAATGTCCTCGATTCCTTCGGCGCACATCGCCTCCTCTCCTTCGACCGCGACCCGATCACGCGTGGCCCCACCGTCGAAGTGGCGCATGAGGCGTTGTTGCGCGAGTGGCCGCGTCTGCGCGAGTGGCTGAACGAGTCGCGCGCCGACGTGCGTCTGCAACGCCAACTCGCCGCCGCCGCCACTGAATGGCAGGCCGCGAACCGCGACTCGAGTTTCCTGTTGACCGGCGCGAAGTTGGAGCAGTTCGAGGGCTGGGCGGCAAATACCTCGATTGCACTGACGCACGACGAGCGTGCATTTCTCGATGCCAGCATTGCAGAGCGTGGCCAGCGCGAAGCCGTAGAGGGCGAGCGACAACGGCGTGAACTGGAGGCCGCCCGAAAATTGGCCGAGACCGAGAGGCGAGCCGCTCAACGATTGCGGCAGAGGGCTGTGTTCCTGACCGTTGCCTTGATCGTCGCTGGCGTCTTGGCAGTCGCCGCCGTGGTGTTCGGTCAGCAGGCGACTCAAAACGCACAGCGTGCCGAACAGCAGGCCCGCCTCGCCTCCTCGCGCGAATGGGCCGCCGCCGCTGTCAGCAACGTAGGTGTGGACCCGGACCGAAGCATTTTGCTGGCCCTGCAAGCCGTGTCGGTGACCTACTCGGTGGATAAAACGTGGACAGGGGAAGCCGAAGAAGCGCTCCACCGGGCCGTCTCGGCGGCGCAACCCCACCTCGCCCTGCGCGGCCACAGCAGTGGGGTGAGCGACGTCGCCTTCAGCCCCGACGGGACACGCCTGGCGACGGCCAGTCTGGACGGGACGGCGAAAATATGGGATGCGACGACGGGCCAGGAGTTGTTCACCCTCCCCCAAGGAGGCCACGCAGGCGCGTCCGGCGGCCATGGCGATCACGGCGGCGAGGCGGCTGGCGCGCCCGGCGGCGAACTTTACAGCGTCGCCTTCAACCCCGCAGAGCGTGGGACGCGCCTGGCCACGGCCGGCCAGGATGGAACGGTGACCGTGTGGGACATTTCGACTGCGCCCGGCGAAGCGTTGCTCACCCTGGGCGAAGCGGCGCAGGCCCCGCCTATTTCGGCGATTGCCTTTAGCCCGGACGGGACCCGCCTGGCCGCCGCTAGCACCGATGGGACGGTGCGAGTTTGGGATCTGGCGACGGAGAGGGTCTTGCTCACCCTCTCCATCCAGCTCGCTCAACCGCCTGATTACACTATTGTTCCGCACGATGTCGCCTTCAGTCCCGATGGGACACGCCTGGCGACAGTTGGCCCTGACAACACGGCCAGGGTATGGGATGCCGTGACGGGGGAGGAATTGCTTACCCTGGCCGGTCACAATAGCGTGATCCTTGACCTCGCTTTCAGCCCGGATGGGCAACGCCTGGCCACGGCCAGTTTCGATGCGACGGCGAAAGTGTGGGATGCCGGGACGGGTGATGAGGTGTTGACTTTATCCGGCCATACCGCTCGACTCGAAGGCGTGGTCTTCAGCCCGGACGGGATGCGCCTGGCCACCGTCAGCGAAGATGGAACGGCGAAAGTTTGGGATGCCTCTGTGGGCCAGGAATTGTTCACCCTTGCCGGCCACGCTAGTGCAGTCAAGGCCGTCGCCTTCAGCCCGGATGGGGCACGCATTGCCACGGCTAGCACCGACGAAACCGCAAGGGTGTGGGAGGCCGCGCCCAGCCGGGAGTTGTTCACCCTGGTCGGCCACACCAATGAGGTCTATGGGGTGGCCTTCAATCCTGATGGGACGCGCCTGGCCACCTCCAGTGCGGATAGGACGGCGAAAGTGTGGGACGCGGCTTCCGGCCAGTTGTTGTTCACCCTGTACGCCGACTTGGTCGAGGGAATTGCCTTCAATCGGGATGGCACGCGCATCGCCACGGGCGGTTGGGATGGAACGGCGAAGATATGGGATGCAACTTCTGGCCAGTTGTTGCTCACCCTGAGCGGCCATAGTGCGGCCGTCGGTCAGGTCGAGTTCAGCCCGGACGGGACGCGCCTGGCTACCACCAGCGCGGATAAGACGGCCAGGCTGTGGGATGTAACGACGGGTCAGGAGTTGCTCACTTTATCCGGGCACGCGGGTGGGCTGCATTGCCTCGCCTTCAGCCCGGATGGGACGCGCCTGCTCACGGGCGGGGATGACGATGTGGCCATCGTCTGGGACCTCACCACCGGCCAGGAGCTGTTCAGGCTGCCCATCCAGACCAGTTTCCTCACCGACGCCGCCTACAGCCCGGATGGCACGCGTCTGCTCACGGCTGATACGGGCGAGACCGCAAAAGTGTGGGATGCTGCGACCGGCCAGCTGCTCATGGAGCTGTCCGGCCACGCCGGAGGAGTTTGGGGCGTGGCCTTCAACCCGGATGGGACGCGGCTGGCTACCACCAGCGCAGATAAGACCGCGAAAGTCTGGGACGCCGTGAGCGGGCAGGAGTTGCTCACCTTATACGGTCACGCCGGTACAGTTTATCTACCCGCCTTTAGCCCGGATGGGATGCGCCTGGTCACCACCAGTGCGGATAGGACGGCGCGCGTCTACGTGCTACCCATAGAAGACTTAATCGCGCTCGCTCAATCGCGCGTCACGCGGTCGCTCACGGCGGAGGAGTGCCAGCAGTATTTGCATGTAGAGGTGTGTCCGGCCCCGTGAACCACTGAATCACTGAGGTGCACTGAGTCACAGATCAGCGCACCTCAATTTTTCAGTGCTTCAGTGATTCAAGCTCTGCGGCCCGTCCCCTCCTCCGCCGCAACCGCCACGCCAACCACCCCACCGCCACCACCCCCCACCACAGCGGCACGTTCAACGCGTTGGGAAACACCGCCTGCCACAACGCGGCAATGTTTTCCGGGGCTGCCGCCCACGGCCTCAACGTCGCCAGATTCAAATCGTGCCCCCACGAAAAGGCGATGTGCAGGATTTGGTTGCGGATAGAAAGAAAGAGCAAGCCGTAAACGATTGCCCAACGTAGGGGCAATTCATGAATTGCCCCTACGAAACGCACAACCCCAAACCCCACCGCCACAAACCACAACCCCAAAAACGGCGTGATATATCGCCCATCATTGGTGAATGGGTTGAACGTGGTGCTGGTGCTGAAGAGCAACAGCATCGCCAGAAATACACCGATAATTAATACACATTCACGCCGCGAGAATTTCCACAATCCCCTCACGCCCACCAACCCCAGCAACGAAATTGGCGCCAGCCAGAACAATCCCTGATTGTCACTGCCGTAGAACAACATGGCTGGCAGGCCAACCCAAATTGGCGTGGCAAAGTCGGTGAGGAAGGAGAGGTTTTGCGGCCAGCGAGTGGTATCGGCGTTGAAGGTGGACAGTTTGAACGGCCCGCCGAAGTTGACGGCGTTGTACCACATGAGGAAGAGCGCGGGCAGGAGGCCGCCAAACAGGAAGAAAAAAAGCCTGACGATTTTCTCTTTTGCTTGGGAGCGGGGGAGAAGGGGGGAAGGGGAGAAGGTCTGCCAAAGCCAGTAAAGCCCGGCAAAGGCGACGAAGATGATGTTTGTGTATTCCATCAACACGCTCAGGCCGAGGAGGAGGCCGAGAAAGAAGTTTATCGAAATGTCTCTGTCAACGAATATCCATCGAATAAACGAATGAGGCCCGCTCGAAAGGATTATTCGTTTATTCGTTTCCTTATTCGTTGACATTCCTGTGCGCCGCAGTATCAACGCTGTCGCCGCCATCACCGCCAGTTCGCTGGTAGCGTGCGAATACAGCAGACTTCCATATTTCCACGTCATCGTGCCAAAGGCAAACGCCAGCGTTGTCAAGGCGCTCGACCAAAGCGGCAGAGCAAAATGCGCCCTCAACATCCAAAACAAAATAACGGCAGTGGCGCTGGCCGCAATTACCGGCACGAGCAAAGCGTAAACCAGGCGCGGGTTGCCGGGGTCGTGCTTAGAACGAAGTTCAACAAGCGGTGGCGGCAACACCTGAGAGAGGGCGTAAACGGGCGCGGCCAGAATCGCCGTCCCTGGCGGCCGGTCGCTGAATCGCAGGTCGCCTCTCAGCGCATAATCCTGATTCTCGGTGAATTCCAAATACTCTGAAATCTCAAAGCTTCGCTTGTCGGCCAGCGCCCGCACCAGCGCGTAGTGGCTGCCATCGTTCGACGAGGTGATTCCGGCTACGGTCGCAAAATACACCGACGAGATGACGGTGAACAACGTGGCGGCGACTCGCCAATCCGTTTTATTCATGCTGGCAATTGTACCCCGCAACGAATTGATATAATGTCCGCATGAAATCTCTAATCTCTAATCTCCTGATCTCCATTCTCTTCCTCACCGCCTGCTCCGGGGCAACCGCCACCCCAACCCAACCATCAGACCCCACTACCACCCTCTCTCTCACCACTGCCCCTGTCGAGGAAGTCGGCGAGGCCATTTACAAAGTTGAGACATTTGCCAATTTCGTCGCCTTCCCGGTAGCTATGGAGTTCGCACCCGATGGCCGCCTGTTCATCGCCGAGAAGAACGGCACAGTGCGCGTCATCACAGCCGACGGCAAAGTGTCCGACCCGATCTTAACTCTCACCAACATTGACGCCAGCGGCGAGCGCGGCCTGTTGGGTTTGGCCCTCGACCCGAACTTTGCCGAGAATGGCTACCTGTGGGTGTTCTACACGCGCGGCGACGCGCTCGTCAATCGCGTTTCGCGCTTCACCGTGAAAGACGACAAGGCGGCTGACGAGCAAGTGTCGTTTGAGTTCAAGATTGCATTTGAAACGTCCACCATCCTCAACGGCGGCGGCCTGCACTTCGGGCCGGATGGCATGTTGTACATCTCCGCCGGTTCGACCAACAACGTGTTCGCTTCCAACGAACCGGACTCGCCGCAGGGCAAACTGCATCGGGTTGACCCGACGACGTTCCCCGCCGCCCCTGCCCCCGGCAACCCTGAGCCGGACAGCACCATCTTCGCCCGCGGCCTGCGCAACATGTTCGACTTCACCTTCAACCCGGCCAACGGCTGGCTGTACGGAACCGAGAATGGCGGCGACTGCGACGACGAGATCAACCTGATCGCGCCGGGCGGCGACTACGGCTGGCACACTGACGGCCTCTGCGAAGACAACGCCCTGCCTGCCGACTATCCGTATCAAAAGCCCCTGCTCTACTTCACCCCCACCATCGGCCCGACCGGCATTATGTTTTACGACGGCGAGACCTTCCCGGAGTGGAAGGGCAACATGATCTTCTGCTCATGGCACGTGGGTAAAATGATCCGCCTTGAATTGGCCGAAGACGGCTATCACCTGCACAAGTCGGAGCGCATCGAGACCGGCTTTGACAAACAATGCCTGATCGATCTCGTGCAGGGGCCGGATGGAAATATCTACTACTCCGACATCACGACGATTTATCGGGTGGTGCGGGCCAGGTAAGGACGGGGCGACCCCGCCCTACACGAATGAACCTCTCGCCCACCCTGCTCGTTATCGCCTACAGCCAGGGCCTCTTTCCAATGTCCAACCGGGCGGGCGGCGTTGACTGGTTTGATCCTGATCCGCGCGCAATTTTGCCTCTCGATGACTCATTTCGTATCTCGCGTTCGCTGGCGCGGACGCTCAGACGCAACCCATTTGAGATCAAGGTGGATACCGCCTTTCGCGAAGTGATGTCCGCCTGCGCCCAACCCGCCCCGAGCCGCGAAGCGACCTGGATCAGCGATGAGTTCGTCGAAGCCTATTCACAACTGAATCGAGCCGGCCTGGCTCACAGTGTTGAGGCCTGGTTGGGTGGCGAACTGGTTGGCGGGTTGTACGGCGTGAGTTTGGGCGGGCTGTTTGCCGGCGAGAGCATGTTCAGCCGAGTGAGGGACGCCAGCAAGGTGGCGCTTGTTCATCTCACGTGGCGTTTGCGAGCCGGGGGCTTTGTCCTGCACGACACCCAGTTTGCCACGCCGCATCTGCAAACTTTTGGCGTGACCTTGATTCCGCGCGAAGAGTACAAGGCGCGGCTGGCGGAGGCGTTGAAGGTGAGAGCGACGTTTTAAAACAAAAAAGTGCGAGCCGTTTCCGGCCCGCACTTTGACTCTAACTCCCAACGCTCAACACTCGCTATGTCCGCAAGCGTAACACTTGCGGCAACCCTCTTCGTTTACCATCGCCGCCTCGCCGCACGAGGGGCACAGGTCGCCAATCTTCAGCGCCATTTGTCCGGGTGCGGGCGCTTCGGCATGCTCGCTATGTCCGTTGCCGTTTGAGTCAGGCATCGGCTCCAGTGACTCGGTTTCCAGACTGAGGTAATCGCTCAAGGCTCGGCCTACCGCGTCGGGCAGTGACAGCACGCGGTTGGGGCCAAAGCCCATCGCCCTGCTCCCGCCAATGCCGCCCAACTGACGAGAGATTTCGGCCAGCCGCTCGCGCGGCGGCACGGACGAGGCCAGCCGCAGGTTGTACGAAATCAAACGGCCAATCGCTTCCGAGACGGCGAAAATCTCGCTCCCGGCCTTGCCGGTGTTGATAAAGACCTCAAACGGTTCCTGGCCGCCGTTGCGGTTGATGGTCACATACGATTTGCCCATCGGCGACGTGATCTTGAACGTCTCGCCATGCAGGACTTGCGGACGCGGCTTCTTGCTCTCGTGGAAGATGGGCAGAGGTTGGGCGACCGGTGTGGCCGTCACTGTCGCCGGGGTTGCCGCCTCTTCCTTGGCCTTAGCCGTCGCATGCGTCTCCAGCACCACTTTTTGCCGCGAGCCGGTGACGTAAACGGTGAGGCCTTTGCAACCCGTCTCCCAGGCCAGCAAGTAAGCTTCGGCCACGTCGTCTTCGGTCGCGCCTTCGGGGAAGTTGCAGGTCTTGGAGATCGAGTTGTCAACGAAGCGTTGCAGGGCCGCTTGCATGCGCACGTGCTCTTCGGCGGTGATGTCTTGCGAGACGACGAAGGTATGCCGAATGCGATCAGGCACTTCGGGAATATTCTGGCACGAGCCGCTTGCCAGAACCTGCTCCACGATCTTCAAGCGAGTCGCGTCGTCAACCCCGGCTTCGATCAAAGCCTTCTCGAACATCGGGCTGGTGTAAGTGAGCTTCAGGTCACGCCCTTTGTCGTTAACATGTCGGATGTAAGCCAGGGCAAACGCCGGTTCACAGCCGTAAGATTCGCATCCAGCCACGGTGGCAATGGTTCCGGTCGGGGCAATCGTCGTCTGACAGGCGTTGCGCAGACCGTGCTTCTTGATCCCGGTCACAATGGCGTTCCAGTCAACAACGGGGCGGCCATAATTGTGTTGATACGGGGCGAGCGGTAAAGGCGGCGACCACTTGAGGTTCTTCGGATCATAGAGACTGCCTTCAATCGCCTCAAACGGGCCGCGCGCCTCGGCCAGTTCGACGCTGGTGAGCATGCAGTGATAACGGACGAACTCCATCACCTGGGCCGCAAACTCCTGCGCCTCCTCGGAGCCGTAGCGGATGCCGCAGTGATACATCAGGTCGCCCAGGCCCATGATGCCCAGGCCGATGCGGCGCGCTTTGTAAGCCGCCACTTTTAGTTGCGGCACGGCGGGCACGTAGGCGTTGGCCGACACCACGTCGTCGAGGAAGCGGGTAGACAGCACCGTGCTCTGGCGCAGTTTCTCCCAGTCCACAGTTCCGTCGGGGCCGAAGTGCTGGGCGAGGTTGATCGAGCCGAGACAGCAGTTTTCGAAGGGACCTAAAAACTGCTCACCACAATTATGAACGACCAGGCCGTTCGCTATGAATGAATGCGTGTCGGGTTGTTGCAGATCGTAAACGGTTTCCCGGCCATCCGGCTCAACGGCTTTCACCGTCGCCAAAAACGTTTCCCTGTATGGCCCGCGCATCATGCGGCTCAAGTAATCGGCCAGTTTGCCCTGTTTCGCTTCGGTCAGGAAACCCAGCTCATCGGCAAAGCGGATCAAGTTGGTCTTGCTGATTGCCAGATCATGTTGCGGCTGATGGAAGTATTCTTTTGTGCCGCCGCGTCCGTCAGGCATGGGGCGGTAGCCGCCGGGCCGCCGATTTTCGTAAATGTGGCTGGCAATACCAAAGTTCAATAGCAGTCGCTGAACATCTTTCAGCAAAGGCAGATGACTGGAACTCAACCGCACCGAACACCCCTTCTCGCCGCCGTCGTTCACCTGTCCATCGGCAGTGAATAGAGCCTGTAAGAAGCCGCGTTGCATTTCTTCACTACCGGCCAACACGCCTGCCGGAACGATCAATTTATCTTCCAATAGACCATATTCAGCCGCCCATGCCTGCAAGCGTTCGGATGAAACGCGAGCCTCGGCGCGTCCCTTCACTTCGATGACGCCCACAGGATAAGCGCGAGCGCGCAGGCCGCGATCTTCTACAAGCGAGTTGACCGCCTCTGCAAACATCGGCGCCAGTTCGCGTTTCTCGTCGCCGAAGAAGGACAGCACAGCGCGAATGGCGTTGACAGTGCCATCGCCGACCAGCCAGCCCAACACCCGCCCGGTTTCCAGAGAACCTTCGTTGCCGAAGCCGCCGCGACGATTAAGGATGTGAACACGGTCGCCGGGTTGGAGTTCAGAGGCGGCTTCCCAGCCGCGCGATGTCATCACCTGATGCTCGGCGGTAAGGCGCAGTTCGTATCCCTCACGCGTGATCAGGCGATACACGTCTTTGACGCCTGTTGGAAACACAGGTGAAGCCGCCAACAACGTCTCCCTCCCAAAACGGCCATCGGCGACGACGCGAACGGGTTTCCCCGCCACCGCCAGTTCGTCGGCGCGTCTCAAGCCGCCGTCGGTGTAGATCAACGTCTCGCCAGTGACGCACGGATTCGTTGCCTCCAACTCGTACAAATGCGGCACAGGATTTTCGCGGTTGGCGGCATCCAAAAACAGCACGCCGGGTTCGCCGTTGTGGTGCGCGTGCTCAAGGATTTTCGCAAACAAATCGCGGGCGCGCATGCGCCTGTAAGTTTTGATCGGGACGCCGGCTTTCTCGGCCTGAGGCAACGTACCCTGAAAGCCGTGATATTCGGGCGAGTGAACGTCCGGGAAACGCAGTTCCCAGTCGGCGTCGCGCTTTACCGCCTCCATAAAAGCGTCGGTAATGCCGACCGAGATGTTGAAGTTGGTGATGGCGTTCTCGTCAATCTTGCAAGTGATGAACTCTTCGATATCGGGGTGATCGACCCGCAACACACTCATATTGGCGCCCCTTCTTGTGCCACCTTGAGCGATCTCCGCAAAGGCATTGTCGTACACGCGCAGAAAACCCACCGGCCCGGTAGCCTCGCCCGCCGAGGACTTGACCAGCGATTTCTTCGGGCGCAGGCGAGAGAAGGAGAAGCCGTTGCCGCCGCCAGTCTGCTGAATCAGCGCCGCGTCGCGCAAGGTCTGGAAGATGCCGGACTCGGAGCGGCCCATGTCGTCTTCGATTTTGAGCACAAAGCAGGCGGCCAGTTGGCCCAGCGGCGTGCCCGCGCCAGTAAACGTGGGCGAGTTAGGAAAGAAGCGCAGTGAGGTCAGCAGATCGTAAAACTCATTCTCAACATCCGTCTCCGAGCCGCCCGACTCGCGCTCGGCCAAAGCAATGTTGTGCGCCACTCGCCAGAACATCCCTTCAATCGTTTCGGCAGGTTTGCCGTCCGGGCCGCGCCGGAGATAACGCTTCTCCAGCACCACCCGCGCATTGTCGGCCAGCTTCACTTCCCCCAATGGCGGCTTGCCATTGCCATTGCCGTTGTTATTCCCCTTTTGTTTCGCTTTCTGTTGTTGCATGATTTCCCCTCCAGCAAGAGTTTTTAGGCCACACAAACAAAACGGCCCAATCGTTCCTCACCCACGAACGAATCAGGCCGAGTTATTCAAGCAAGCGGTTGATTTCGTCGCGCACCGAGCGCAAATCATCCAGCTTCAAATATACAATCGCGTAACGAATGTAAGCAATGTGATCCAGTTCCTTGAGGGCGCTGATCACCATGTCGCCCACCACCCGGCTCGACACTTCCGGCTTGCCCATCGTCTGCAATGTGGCTTCAATCTCGCCCACCAGCCGGTCAATGTCGGCGGTGGCCACCGGGCGCTTGGCGCAAGCCACGCGAATGCCCCGGATCAACTTCTCGCGGTCGAACTCCTCGCGCGAGCCGTCGCCCTTCACCAGCAGGGGCGTTGCCAGAATGGCGCGCTCGTAAGTGGTGAAGCGTTGGCCGCAAGCCTGGCACTCGCGGCGGCGGCGCACACCACCCCGCGCATCGTGGGTGGTGTCAATAACTTTGGAGTCAGCGTTGGAACAGTAGGGACAGCGCATATGAGCTAAGAACGGACGTTTTACACCATATATAGGGCGTTGCGAAAATTTCAGCCAATATATGGCGCTTGAGAGAGCAGGATTATAGCATGGGTAAAATTTTTTTAGCAATACCCTTGAGTACCGTTTCGCTTAAAACTCCGAAGGGCTTTAAGAGAGGCGCTCTGCCCTGAGAATACAAGGCCGAAACCGTTCACTTAAAAATCAAAGGCAGTCCAAACATCGCGGACTGCCTGGCCGGAGCACCGGTCGGTGGAGCAACCAACCGTCGAGAGGGTGTGGGGTTATTTTCGCCGCAGGAAGGCCGGGATGTCCAAGTCTTCGGTATTATACACACGCGGCGTGAACTCGGCTTCGTTCTTTTCAGTTGCGCCTGTGGCCGGAGCCGCCGGTTGTTGTGGCTGGCCGTGTTGCGAAGACTTGGCCGCAGGTGCGTGCGTCCCAGACGCGCCGCGTGGTTGCGACACCCGGCGCGGCATGCCCTGGCGCTCGAAACCGGTGGCAATCACCGTAATTCGCATCTCGTCGCCCAGGTTCGGATCGATCACCGCGCCGAAGATCAGGTTCACATCCGGGTGGGCTGTCTCTTTGATAATGGCCGCCGCCTGGTTGACCTCAAATAGACTCATGTTCGGGCCGCCGGTGATGTTGAACAGGATGCCACGCGCGCCGTCAATCGTAATATCAAGCAAGCTCGACGAGATCGCCGCTTCAGCCGCCATGCGCGCCCGATCCTCGCCGCCGGCCCGGCCCACGGCCATCAGCGCCGCGCCGCCTTCAGCCATGATCGCTCGCACGTCGGCAAAGTCCAAATTAATCAAACCGGGCACGGTGATCAATTCTGAAATGCCCTGAATGCCCTGCCGCAGAACATCGTCGGCGGTTCGCAACGCATCGTTCAACGACGCCCGCTTGTCCACGATCTGCAGAAGGCGGTCGTTCGGGATGACGATCAACGTATCCACCTGCTCTTTGAGCTTGGTGATACCGGCCTCGGCGGTGCCGGTGCGCTTGGCGCCCTCAAACGTGAAGGGCCGGGTGACAACGCCGATAGTCAACGCGCCGAGTTCGCGGGCAATCTGGGCTACCACCGGGGCGGCCCCGGTGCCGGTTCCCCCGCCCATGCCGGCGGTGATGAAGACCATGTCCGAGCCGCGCAAAACTTCGTACAATTCTTCCTGCGACTCTTCGGCGGCCTTCGCGCCCTTCTCCGGGTTGCCGCCCGCGCCCAAGCCGCGCGTCAGCTTGTCGCCGATGCGCACCCGGCGCGGCGCGTTGGCCAGCAACAGCGCCTGGGCGTCGGTGTTGACGGCAATAAACTCAATGCCCGTCAGCCCTTCTTCGATCATGCGGTTGACGGCGTTCGAGCCGCCGCCGCCGACGCCGATAACCTTTATTCGGGCAAAAGACTCAAGTTGTGGGTTGACCTGCATAGAATCCCTCCTCTGATCGGTTGGCACGGGCGCTCCGTTCCCATGCGGTGTTCTGGATGACATTGGCTGAGAGTAACTGTTCAACATTCGATGCTCCTTGTTTTACGGCAATAACCGGCGAAACCAGTCCGACATTTTATTCATGCCGTCGTCCATCGTTTTTTTGTTTTTGCGGCTCTTGGCCGGCGAGCGGGCGGCGGCCACCGTTTCGCGAGCCGCCCATTTAAGCAAGCCGACACTGGTGGCAAACTGCGGGCCTTTGATCGAGTCCACCAGCCCGCGCAAATCTTCCGGCGCGGCCACGCGCGCCGGCAAGTTCAACACGTTGCTGGCCGCCAACCGCAGATTCTTCAACTGGGCCGTGCCGCCCGTCAGGATGATGCCTGCCGGGAGCAGGCCATCGTAGCCTGAGCGTTTGACTTCTTGCAGAACCAGGCTGAAGACTTCCTCGATGCGGGCCTCAATGATCATCGCCAGATCGGCCTTGCCCACCTGCACCGGCTTTTCTTCGCCGAACGGCTTCACCGAAAAAGTGTCGGCGGCGTCCACGTCTTTGGCGCGGGCCGAGCCGTGATCGATCTTGATCTTCTCGGCCACGTCGGCAGGCAGGCGCAGGCCGTGAGCAATATCACTCGTGAGATGACTGCCGCCCACCGACAGCACCATCGTGTGCCAGACGTTGCCTTCAATGTAAATCGCCAGATCGGTCGTGCCGCCGCCGATGTCGCAGACGATACAACCCATCTCGCGCTCGGTGTCGGTCAGCGCAACCTCGGCAGAGGCCAGCGGGTTGAGCACGTAGGACTCGACCTGCACCCCCGCGCTTTCCACGCACTTGGTGAGATTCTGGACGGAGGTGGAAGCCGCCGTGACGATGTGGGCCTCCACTTCCAGACGAAAGCCGTGCATGCCGAGCGGCGAGCGGATGCCCTCCTGCCCGTCCACGATGAAGCCGCGCGGGATGACGTGCAACACTTCGCGGTTGTGCGGAATGGCAATGGCCTGGGCCGCATCAAGGGCGCGATCAATGTCCTCCTGATCGATCCCGCGCTGGCTGGACACGCCCACCACACCCCGGCTGTTGACCGAAGCGATGTGCGACCCGGCCAGACTCACCAGCGCCTGCCCGATCTCCAGGCCCGACGAGCGTTCGGCCTTGGCCACCGACTCGCGAATGGCCGCCCCGGCCTCGTCCACGTTGACGACCACGCCCTTCCGCATCCCGCGAGACGGCTCAAGGCCGACGCCGAGAATCTCGAAGTCGGTCTCGTTGATCATCTCCGCGACCAGAGTGCAAATTTTGGTGGTGCCAACGTCAATGGCAGTTAGTAAGGGTGCTTCCATTAACTACAATCTCTAATTCTCCAATTCTCTAATTCTCAAATGAGAATTGGAGAATTATTTTATTTTCTATAGTATGGCGCATCTTTGTCCACAACGCTAATCGTCGCCGGGTGAATGTCGCGCGCCAGCAAGTCGCTAATCAAGGTTTCGTAAACGGCCAGCTTCACTTCCATGTCGGCGCCGGCGCCAAAGTAGCCGCGCCAGTTCCGGCCATCCTGATACGACAAGCCGTTAGCCGAGTCATAGTGTAGCAGTTCTATGTTTGAGCGCAACTGCTTCAACTGCAACGCGCCTTCGACCACCGAGACAGGGATGCGCGACCCTTCGGCCAGCGGCACGGTGGCGTCGTCAACGGCAATGGGGAGCAGGCCCGAAAGTTCATCCCGGGCCGGGAAGACCACGCCTTCTTTGTCCACCCACATCGTCTGCCCGCCCTGCGACCAGGCCAGCACCGGCTCGTTCTCGACCACTTCAATGGTAACGCTGTTCGGCCAGGCCACTTCCACCACCGCTGATTTAATTCCCGGCACGGCTTCCACACCGGCCTTGATCTGAGCCGGATCGATCCACAGGATGTTGATGTTGTTCACGCCCGAGGCGCTGTAAATGTCCTCGCCGGGCACGTAATGCGAACCGGCCAGGCTGATCGCCGTCACAAAATAATCCGACGACGACAGAAGGTGTAGTAACAGCGAACTCAACAACATCACGATCGCCAAACTTGCCGCCCGCCAACTCACTTGAATTTGCGGCAGGGCCATGCTCGCGCCGGTCGAGCGCACCCGGCCCGTCCGGGCCGCCGCCGCGTTCCAGTTTGAGGTGCGACGGGTGGGCCGGGTGGCGGTGGTGTTGCGCTTGGGTGTCCGAATCCGGGTGGCGGTGGCGTCCTCCACTGCCGAACGAATCTGGCTCATAGTGCGAGACGGCGTCCACGTCCGCTGAGGCGTCTCGCGTGAACGGCGGCGGGCGCGGGCGGCGTCAGCCCGCGTCACGGTGTCCGAGTCCGGGCGGTCACTGGTTGGGCGTCGTGGCATCGTCATCCCTTCACCTCAAAAGTCCGTTCGGTTCGATCCTTGTCGGCCTGTCGCTCCAAAGCCAATTCAATCAACCGATCTATCAACGCGCTGTAACTAAGTCCACTGGCCTCCCACAGCTTTGGGTACATGCTGATCTGGGTGAAGCCGGGGATGGTATTGATTTCGTTCACGTATAACTCGCCGCTCTCGTGGTCGAGCAAAAAATCCACTCGGGCCATGCCGGCGGCGTCAATCGCCTTGAACGTGGCGACGGCGATCTCCTGCGCCCGCTTCGTCGTCGCTTCGTCGAGCGGGGCCGGAATGATCAACTCCGAGTCGCTGTCAAGGTACTTGGCCGCGTAATCGTAAAACTCGCGGTCGGGTATCACTTCGCCGGGCAGGGAGGCAATCGGCTCGTCGTTGCCCAGCACGCTCACTTCGATCTCGCGGGCGTTGATGCCTTCTTCGACCAGCACTCGCCGGTCCCAGCGCGCCGACTCGCGCAAAGCGTACGGCAGTTCGCTCCGGTTGTGCGCTTTCACCACGCCCACCGATGATCCCAGGTTGGCCGGCTTGGTGAAAATCGGGTAGCCAAACTGGGCCTCGGCTCGCGCAACCACGTTGTCAACGTTCCCTTCGATCTCGCTCCGCAAGGCCAACACGAATTTTGGCGTTGGAATATGGGCCGCCGCCATCACCGCTTTGAACAGGGCTTTGTCCATGCCCACCGCCGACCCGGCCACGCCTGCGCCCACGTAGGGCAGGTTCGCCAGTTCGAGCAGACCCTGCACCGTGCCGTCTTCGCCGAACGTGCCGTGCAGAAGCGGAAAGACCACGTCGAGTTCGGCGATGGACGACAGGGCAACCGCCTTGCCGCCCGACTCGCTGACTTGTAAAAGCGCCCGGCTCTGGGGTTCACCCAAAAGCGTTGCGTGGGGCGCGTCGGCGGCCCCGGCCTCCAACGCCTTCATCGGGTCGTCGCCCGCGATCCATTTGCCGCTCCGGGTGATGCCGATCAAGGTCACGTCGTATTTGTCTTTGTTAATCGCCTTCATCACCGACCGGGCCGACATGAGTGACACTTCATGCTCGCCGCTCCGCCCGCCGAAGATCAGGCCGACTCGTATTTTGCGTGCCACTTGTCAGCACTTCCCTCCCCAGTCTCCCACCAGCTCAATTTCCAACTCCAGTTCAACACCGAACATTTCACGCACCTTGCTTTGAGCCAGAGCGATCAGGGTATAAACGTCACGCGCTTTAGCCCCGCCCCGGTTGACGAAGAAGTTGGAATGAACGGCCGAGATTTCGGCCCGGCCAACCAGCATTCCTTTGAGGCCGGTTGCTTCGATGAGCCGCCCGGCAAAGTCGTTCGGCGGGTTCTTGAACATGGAGCCAATGCTGGCCCCCGGCGGCTGGGTGCGCTTGCGATGCGCCTGGAACTTGTCGAGTTTGACTTGCAGGTCGTTCGGGTTGCTGCGCTCCAGTTCAAACTCGGCGGCCAGCACCACGCTCCCGCGCTGGCCGTTCTTGAGAACAGATTTGCGGTAGGCCAGCTTCAACTCGGCGGCCGACCAATCGCGTATCTCACCATTGCCCTGCAAGATCGTTGCCAGTCGCAGAGTGGCAGCCACGTCCGAGCCGTGCGCCCCGGCGTTGCCGGCCACCGCCCCACCCACCGTGCCGGGCACGGTGGCGGCCCACTCCAGCCCGGCTGCCCCGCGCAAAATACATTGCCGGGCCAGAGTCGGCAAGCCCATGCCCGACTCGACGCGCACGATAAACCTGTCACCCTTTTCGTGAAAAGTCATCGCCCGCGCCCGGTTCTGGATCACCAGCCCACGGAAGCCACGATCGGAGACGAGAATGTTTGACCCGGCGCCCAGCACGAAGTATTTGAGGCCGTGCCGTTTGGCTTCCATCACGGCATCGGCCAGTTCATTGGCCGATTCCACCGTCACAAAAAAGTCGGCCGGCCCGCCAATTCGGGCCGAGGTGTGACGGTTGAGCGGCTCGCCTTCGCGCAGACGATCCCCAAACGCTAACCGCAGGGCGGTTGCCGTTGTGGGTCGCGCCGACATGACCATGACTGTCACCTTTGCTATCCCTTCATGCTTGTCAGCACTTTTTCGCCGACGGTGTTGCCGTCGCCGGCGCCGAGCGTGATCAGCACATCGCCCGGTTTCATTTCCGCCAACAGAGTCGCGGTGGCCTCGTCGAGCGAAGGCAAATACCGCGCGTCGGCGTGGCGCATTTGCGCCACAATGTCTTTGGCGCTCACGGAGCTGTCGAAAGCTTCGCGTGAGCGGAAAATGTCCGTCACCAGCACATGGTCGGCATCGCCGAAGCTGGCGGCGAAGTCGGCCAGGAGCGCTCGCGTGCGGCTGAAGGTGTGCGGCTGGAACATGGCCCAGATTTGGCGGCCAGCATATCGTCGCCGGGCCGCCGCCAGCGTCGCTCGAATCTCGGTCGGGTGGTGGGCGTAATCGTCAATCACGGTAATGCCGCCAATTTCGCCCTTCACTTCAAACCTGCGCCCCACCCCCTGAAACTCGGCCAGCGCGTTGCGCGCGGTGTTGAAATCCACGCCGAGGGCGTCCACGGCGGCCAGGGCGGCCAGGGTGTTGCTCACGTTCTGCAGGCCGGGGAGCCGGGTGCGGGCCAGCCCGACAGTGTTCCCGTCCCGCGTCACCACAAAATCACTGCCACCCGCGCCGTTGGCCTGAATGTTTTCCGCTTTCCAACTCACCCCATTCTTCAACCCGTACCAGATCACACGTTTGCCATTTTTCGCGGCTACTTCGCCCAACTGCTTTGCGCCTGCGTCGTCACGGCAGGCAATGAGCCAGCCATCGCCGAGAATGAGTGAAACGAACTGCTCAAAGGCTTTCGTGTAACCGGCCAGCGTCGGGTAGTAGTCGGGGTGATCGTGTTCGACGTTTGTTACCACCGCCACTTTCGGATGCAGGCCCAGGAACATGCCGTCGTATTCGTCGGCTTCGACCACGAATGGATCGCCGTTGCCGTGTTTGGCGTTTGTTCCCAGATCGGCCAGCACGCCGCCAACGATGAATGAGGGATCGCGCCCGGCTCTTAGCAGAATGTAACTGATCAAGGCCGTGGTCGTCGTCTTGCCATGCGTGCCGGCCACTGCTACCCCAACCCGATCCTGCATCAGGCCGCCGATGAAGTCGGCCCGTTTGAGAACCGGGGTGCCATTGGCGTTGGCGGCGACCACTTCCGGGTTGTCGGGCTGAACCGCCGACGAGACGACCACCTGATCGGCGCCGGCCACGTTCTCGGCCTTGTGTCCGATTGAAATAGTTGCGCCGAGCGCGGCCAGCCTGGTCGTCGTCTCCGAGGCCAGCGCGTCCGAGCCGGAAACGGCACAACCGCTCTCCAACAAGAGCGTCGCGATTGCCGACATGCCCGAACCACCGATTCCAACCAAGTGCACTCGCCTCACAAGAACACCACAATCACAAAGACAAACGCCACCGCCACCGCAAAGTAAATGTAGGGCGGGCCGATCACTTTGGGCGGCATGAAGTTGATGTAATTCAGCACCGCCGGGTCGGTGGGCGGGGTGATGCCCGGCACCTGATACCCGGCTTGATGCATGTAGAACCAGATCGTCCCGATCAATAGATAGCCGTTCAACATCCCGATCACCACGCCCAGCAAAATATCCTGCAACCGTTCTCGCTTGCCTTTGCCGGAGAGCGCGCTCGACACCGCCGGAGTCTCGTAGCCGAAGAACGCGAGCAGGAGAAAAAAGGTGGTTCGCACGTAGAACAACATCATGGGGCCTTGCGCCTGAAGCGCGCCTTCGATATTCGGCACGAAAGTTTTGATCAGCGTGTCAATGAACAAGGCCAGCACCATGCTGAACAGCACCAGAATCTCTTTGGCCCAGCCGCGCATGCCGCCAATCGTGCCGAAGATGATCAGCAGGAGCCAGAAGACGGTGGACAGAGACATCATGGCCGAGCGCCTGCCAGGGCCACAAGTTCTGCCGCAATGCGCTCTGCCGCGTCTGGCACAGCGGAAGCCCGCGCCGCAACGCCCATCGCCGAAAGGCGGGCCGGGTCATGCAGGAGTTCGCGGAGGGTGGGCAATAATTTCATCTTCAAGTCTTCGTCGTTCAACCGCACTGCCGCGCCCCGCCCTGCCAGAAAGTCGGCGTTCACTTTCTGGTAGCGCCAGGCGTGCGGGTACGGCACGAGAATTGCACCTAAGCCGAATATGGAAAACTCACCGAGCGTGCTTGCCCCTGCCCGCGATACCACCAGGTCGGCGGCGGCCAGGGCCAGCCCCATTTCGTCGTGCAAGTATGGAAACGCATGGTAATGAACTTGCTGATCTGCCGGCAAGCCTTCGCGCCGCGCTTTCACCGCTGGCCAGTCCAACTCGCCGCTGAGGTGGATGATCTGAATCTCTTTGGCTCAATATCCGGCAGGTAGACCAGAATTGGCAGGCCCGATGCCCACGCCGCCAGAGCCGTCGGAATGGCGGGGTAGCCGCCGGTTGTTAAAACTGCCCCTGGCCGGAACCGGCGGATGAGGCCGAGGGCCTGTATTGTTCCCCACGCGAGTCTTACCAGCCCAACTGCGCCTCGCCACGCGCCCACTCCAACCACCGCGCCTGCTTGAATTTCCTTGAACTCGATCCGCTTCTCATGCCGGGTCACGAGTTCACGTTCCATGCCGCCGACTGAACCGGCCCAGAGCACTTGCGCGGTTGCGGGCAATTTACTCGTCACTGCGAGGGCGGGATACACGTGGCCGCCGGTCCCGCCGGCTGTAATCAAAAGACGCACGCGTCTTCCTCTGTAAAGTTTCATTCGGGTTGTGGCGTGAAACGCTCAACAACACGCCAATCCCGGCTAACGTCACCACTAATGACGACCCGCCGTAACTGATAAGCGGCAAAGCGTTGCCGGCGAACGGCAGGGCGGCCACCATCACGCCAATGTTGATGATCACGCTGTCGGTGTGTGGCGTAGGCAGGGCCTCAAATTTCTGGTAGCTCTGGCCCAGGCCGCGCCCAAACACGCCGCCGTTGATGAAGGCGATGATGGCTTGCTGGACGTGCCAGGAGGTTTGTTCGATGTTCGTCAGCCCGGCCAGATATTCGGCTATACGGTCGCGAGCGGTGGTAGACGACATGACAACGGCATAGCCGGCCGCGCCGCTGACGATGGAGGCCAGGGCAATTTGCAACAAGTCGGCGCCGGCCAGGAAGAACATGGTTGCGCCGACGAGGACGATGGTGAGGGTGGCGCTCACGTCCGGTTCTTGCAGAACCAGGCCGGCCAGCACGCCGACGACGACCCCGTAAGGCGCAAGGCCGTAGCCAAAGTCTTTGATCATCTCGCCTTTCGACGTCAACCACACGCTGAGGTAAATCACCGTAGCCAGTTTCGCCAACTCCGAGGGTTGATAGGAGCCGTTGAGCAAGCCGCGTTGCGCGCCGAAGGCGAACGTGCCAAAGACCAACACCACTATCAACGCCAGAATCGTGATTCCTAACAGCGGCACTGCCGCCCGCCGCAAGTGGTGGTAGTCGAGCCGGGCCAGCGCCGCCATGACCACCAGGCCGATTGCCAACGAACGCACCTGCCGGAAGAACACGGTGGTCGGCGACTTGAAGTCGGTGTACGACCAATCGAACGTGGTCGAATACACCATCATCAGCCCAAAGGCCAGCAGAACGCCCACGATGAGCAGGAGGCCCCAATCCAGGTTGAGGGGGCCGGCTTTCTTGCGAGTTGGAGTTGCAGGAGTTGTTGTTGCAGTCATAATTGTCGTAGTGCCTATTGCGTATTCCGTATCACGTCGCGAAATACGCAATACGAAATGCGTAACAGGCGACACATTTCTCAAAGCCGATTCACCATCTCTCTAAACACCTCGCCGCGTTCCACAAAATCCTTGAACGCGTCGTAACTTGTGCAACCGGGCGAGAGCAGAACCGCGTCGCCCGCCTCGGCGGCTTCGGCGGCTTTCTGCACAGCTTCGGCCATCGTGCCGCACTTCACCACCTTCAACAACCGTGGCGCCATTTTGTAGCGTCGGCCTTCAACCCTGGCGTTTTCTTCCTCGGCCGCCCCGGCGATCAAATCGGCGGCTTCCCCGAAGACGATCAGCGCCTTCACCCTCTGCCGGGCCAGGGCCATCAATTCGCCCCAGGGCAGTTTCTTGTCACGCCCGCCGGTCAGCAACACGATCGGCTCATCGAACGACTTGAGGGCGGCTACCACTCGTTCCGGCGCAGTCGCAATCGAGTCGTTGTACCACTTCACGCCGTTGCGCTCGCGCACCAGTTCGAGGCGGTGAGCCACGCCATTAAAATTGTTAATCGCTTCGCCCATCGCCGCCGGTTCAATTCCGGCGGCCCCGGCCAGGGCGCAAGCCGCCAGCACGTTCAAAACATTGTGCGCCCCGCGTAATCTGATCTCGCTCACCGGGCAGACCGGGCGTTCACGCTCGCCATCGCGCAAATAAATCACGTCGTCGTGAATGAACGTTCCAGCCGCCTCGTCGGCAGGAGCGGACACGGCAAACCACCACACCCGCCCCGGTGTGGCCGACTCCAGCCCCCGGGCATTTTCGTCCTCCCGGCCCAGCACGGCGATGTCACTCGCGTTTTGGTGGCGCAGGATGTGGCTCTTGGCTTCAATGTAAACGTTCATCGTGCCGTGCCGATCCAGGTGGTTCGGCGTAATGTTCAACACGCCTGCGATCTGCGGCGACCGGGTCATAATCTCCAACTGGAAGCTGGAAAGTTCCATCACAGCCAGGTCGTCGGCCTGTATCCGATCCAGGTCGGCGAGCAACGGATTGCCGATGTTGCCGCCGACCCAGACCTGCCGACCCCCGGCTTGACTCATCAATCCTGTGAGCGTCGTCGTCGTGGTCTTGCCTGCCGAGCCGGTGATGCCAATCACCTGGCACGGGGCCGCGTCCAAAAAGATTTGCGAATCGTTGAATAGGGCCAGGCCACGACGGCGCGCTTCCTGCGCCAGCGGCTCATCCGCCGGAACGCCGCCCGAAAGGCACAACAGGTCTGCGCCGTCGAGCAACGTGAGCGGGTGGCCGCCGAGGGCATATTCAATTGTTAAGTCGCGCAGGCTCTCCAGCGCCCCGGCCAGTTGTTCCACCGGTTTAGAGTCGCTCACGGTTACCCGAGCGCCCTGCCCGGCCAGGTATCTTGCAAGAGCCGTGCCTTGCCGGGCCAGGCCCAAAATCACGACTCGCTTGTTATGCCACTCCACCATCTCATGTTCCGTATTGCGTATTCCGTATCACGTATCGCAACGGGATACGCAATACGAAATACGGGTTGCCCCTCACAACAATGCCAGTCCTATTCCCACCATCGCCCCCAGCAAACTCACCAGCCAGAAGCGTTGAACCACCTGGGTCTCGCTCCAGCCCAGCAACTCGAAGTGGTGGTGAAGCGGGGCCATTTTGAAGAGCCGCTTGCCGCCCGTCCAGCGAAAGTAGGCCACCTGCAAAATCACCGACAGCGTGGTGGACACGGGAATGACGATGATGATAGGCAAGAGAAGCCACTGCCCGGTCATCAGGGCCACCACGCCCAGCACTGCGCCTAAAGAAAGAGCGCCGGTGTCGCCCATGATCAACTGCGCCGGATGGACGTTGTACCAGAGGAAGGCGAACAACGCGCCGACCAGGGTGTAACAGAAGCGGGCCAGAAAAAACTGTCCCTGCAAAACGGCGATGATGCCGTAGGCGGCAAAGGCCGTGGCCGAAATCAACCCGGCCATTCCATCCAAACCGTCGGCGATGTTGATGGCATTCGACGAGGCGACGATGATGAACACGGCAATCGGAATGTAAATCAGGCCAATGTCAATCTTGCGCGGGTTGCCGGGCAGGGCCACGCTGTGAATGTCCAGAGCAAAATACAGCACGAATGCAATGCCAAGCGCCAGCACCACTTGAAGCAAAAACTTGTATCTGGCTCTCATGCCTTCGCCGCGTTTGGCGTTCACGCCGCGCAGGCCTTCCCAGTCGTCGCGCATGCCCAGCAGGGCAAAAATAACCAGCGCCGCCAGCGGGACTAAAATCGAGCGGCCAATCACCGGCACGGCCAGGCTTACGACGTTAAGAATGGCGGTGATGATCAGCACTGGCACGATCACCATCAGCCCGCCCATCGTCGGCGTGCCCATCTTGACAAAATGCGTCTGCGGCCCGTCCACTCGAATTTGCTTGCCAATCTTGAAGCGCTTGAGCAGTTCGATGAACGGCCCGCCCCAGATCACGGCCAGCAGGAAGGTCACACTGCCGAGTGTCAACGCGAACGTGACGTCTTTCATGTCGAGGTGATCTCCAGCGCGTTCACCAGCCGGTCGAGCCTCATGCCATGCGAGCCTTTTACCAACACTAAATCTCCTTCACGCAACTGCTCTCTCAGATATTGCAGGGCCGAAGCCCGATCCGGCACTTTGATGATCCGGCTGGCCGGGAGGCCAACATCCATGGCCTCGGCGGCGATTGTTTCGGCCCGGATGCCAATCGTAATCAGCAAGTCGGCCACGTCACCGGCGCGCCGGCCCACCAGGCGGTGGCCTTCGTCTTCGTACTCGCCCAGCTCCAGCATGTCACCCAGCACCGCCACTTTCCGCCGCGCTTCCATGTCATCGAGCAAGTTCAGCGCCGCAATCATGGACTCAGGTGAGGCATTGTAAGTGTCGTCCAATATCAAGCTACGGCCCGGCCCGCTGACGGCGTACAAACGCAATTGAGATTGCGCCTCAATGCCCTGCAAGCCTTCGATGATCTCCTGCCAAGTCAGGCCTTCTGTCAAACCAACGGCCACCGCCCGCAGGGCGGTGTGAACCGAGTGGCGGCCTAACATAGGAAAACGCACGTGCAAAGTCTCGCGCGCCCTGGTGTAATGAAGCTGAAAGTGGATGCCATCCAACCCCAACCCGGTCACTTCCGAAGCCCAGATGTCGGCTTGCGGGTCGAGGCCATAGGTGAACACCCGGGCCTGGGTGCGGCGGGCCATGCTCATCACCAGCGGCTCGTCGTAGTTGAGGACGGCCACCCCGTCCGGCGCAGGCGGCAGGGCCTCCACCAACTCGCCCTTGCCCTGAACAATGTTCTCAATGCTCCCTGCTCGCTGAAGGTGAACGGGATACACGTTGTTCACCACGCCAACATGTGGCCGGGCCAACGAACAGAGCAAGGCGATTTCGCCGATCTCGTAAAAACCCATCTCCAGCACGGCGTGCTCGTGCGCCTCGCTCAACCGCAGGAGAGTGAGCGGCAAGCCAATCTCGTTATTGAAGTTGCCTTCGCTTTTTAAGGTGCGGAACCGCGTGCCAAGCACGGCGGCGATGATCTCTTTGGTTGTGGTCTTGCCCACACTGCCGGTGACGCCGACCACGCGCGGATTCAACCGGCTTCGCCAGAATTGAGCCGCCGTTTGCAGGGCGGCCAGGGTGCTCGTCACCCGCAGGCATACCGGTATTTTGAAACCGGCGGCCATGTCGAACGTCACCGGCTCGCGCAAATCCAATGTGTAAAAGTCCGGCGTCTCTTTTTCAACCAGGGCCGCCGCGGCCCCTTTGGCAAAGGCGGCGCTCAAATACGAATGGCCGTCAGTCCGCTCGCCGGACAGGGCCACGAACAATGCGCCGGGAATTGCCAGCCGCGAGTCGACAACCACGTCGGCAATCACCTGCTGGCCGCCCGCCAGCGGAATGCCGGTGAGCGCTTCGAGAATGTGCGAAAGAGTCAGCACACGTTCACTGCCCTGCCGCCGTTATCTTCTGCCTCACCTCATCCGGCGGAATTTCCATGAGCACTACCAGCCGTTTCGCCAATTCACCAAAGGCCGGCGCGGCGGTCTCCGAACCCCAAATGGACGCGCTGGGCTTGTCCAGCTTCACCAGCACAATGAATCGGGGATCATCAATCGGCCCCCACCCCACAAACGTGGTGATGGTCTTGGTCTTGTCGTAACCGCCCGGAATCGGAATTTGGGCCGTGCCGGTTTTACCGGCGATCCGGTAGCCTGGCACCAGCGCGGCAGAAGCTTCGCGCTCCACGCTCGTGGCCAACATCACCGAAAGCATGTTGGCGACGTCAGCCGAGATGGGCCGCCCCAGCACTTGCGGCTGGGTGGTGTGGGCGGTGTCTTTGTCCACCACCTGTTCCAGCAAGTGCGGTTGCATCATCGCCCCGCCGTTTGCCACTGCCGAGGTCGCCGTCAACAATTGAATCGGCGTGGTCGCCACACCCTGCCCAAATGCGTTCGTGCCCAGATCAGATTCGTACCAGTCCGAGTCGCCGGGGCGCTTGAGGCGGCCAGAGGCCTCGCCGCTCAAGTCAACATTGGTGCCCTGCCCAATGCCGAAAGCGGTCATGTAGCTGTAAAACGTCTGCGGCCCCATGTTGGTGGAGAGCCAGGCCGCGCCGACGTTGAGCGAATGTTGGAGCAGGCCGGTCATGTCCTGCGGCCCCCAGGCCGCCTGGTTCCAGTTGGTAACGCCCACGCCGCCCACTTCGATGTAGCCGGTGTCGAGGTAGGTGCTTTCGGGAGTCACAACACCGGCCTGCAAAGCGGCGGCCATGGTGAGCACTTTGAAGCCCGACCCCGGCTCAAACTGGGAACTGATGGCGGCGTTGGTGCGAGCGGCGTCCGGTTCGTTGAGGAAGTTGTTCGGGTCAAAAGACGGCGTTACCGCCATAGCCAGAATGCGCCCCGTCTTCGGCTCCATCACGATGATCGTGCCGCCTTCAGCGCCGTAGCGTTGCGTTGCGCCGGCCAGCGTTTGCTCGGCCAGAAATTGAATGTCGCGGTCGAGAGTCAAATACAGGTCGGCGCCCTGATCCGGAGTCGGGTTGAGGGCCACGTCGAATGGCACCACTTGTTTGATGCCCACCACCGAGTGCCCGGCCAAAATGTCGTTGTAAAACTCTTCGACGCCGTAATAGCCCTTGTTGTCGTAGCCTACAAAACCCAGCACGTTCGCCGCCAGCCGGCCGGCCGGGTACACCCGCGTCTGCACTGGCTCCACGATCAGGCCGCTCAAGTTCGGGCCTTTCGGGTCGTCGCGCATGGCGATCAGTTTGTCACCCAGTTCGGCAGACACAGGCCGCTTGATGGAGACGTATGGGAGCAACTCGCCCTTCTCGTCGCGTTGCGCCAGCAGAGTGTGAACCTCGGCCAGGTCAACGCCCAGCACTGTTTGCAATGTTTGAGCCAACTCGTCGGCGTTTGTCACCACGTCGGGCGAAGCGCCAACCGCGTACTGCACGCCATTCGTCGCCAGTAGTTCGCCATGTTGGTCGAAGATACGGCCACGCGGCGACTGAATTTCCACCCGGTAGCTGGTGGCTTGCTCATATTTGTGCTCAAAATAAGCAACCGCGCTTCCGAACTGCAAACTGACCAGCCTGATGAGAATCAGGCCGGTCAGCACGCCAAAAACGCCAAGAATGAAACGCAACCGCCCGCGAACAGCATCTGCCATAGCGTTACCCTCCGGGCCGGATGACGGTGGACAGCCAGTGCGCCACCGCCGTCCCCAGGGACTCGTTGTAATCTGGTAGCGCGACTTCAGCCGCCGGGGTCGCCGCCACTGTTTGCGCGCCGGGGTAACCGTTCACCACCAAAAATTCCATCTGCTCCGACAGGGCCGGCACATAACCCAACTCGCGAGCGCGCGCCTCCAGCCGGGTGAGGGCTTTGGCCTCGGCCAACGTAGCCTCCTGGCGGTCAATGGCAAAGTTCAGAGCGGCCTTTTGTTCTTGCAAAGATTGCACGTCGCGCCCGGCGGTGGCGGCGCGCGAGGCCTCGGCCAGGTACATGCCGCCCAGGGCCACAACCACCACCGCCACCACGGCCAGGGTGGCGATCATTTGCGTCTGCACCCGCCAAGGCGCTTGCTTGAAAGCGCGGGAGATTTCTGTGTAGCGGAATTGAGCAAAAGTCTGCATCGTCTTTTTCCTCTGTGTGAGGCCGAAATCAGCCTCCTCAACAGGAAATGCAAGGTCTATGCCAAGTTAGAGCTTCTCAACAATTCTCAATTTGGCGCTCCGGCTTCGGGGGTTTCGGGCAATCTCCTCCAAAGGCGGCGCGACAGGTTTTCGCGTTATTTCTTTCAGGCCCGCCCGGTGGCCGCAAGTGCAAACCGGCTGGTCGGGCGGGCAAAGGCAATCGCGGGCCTCGCGATGAAAAAACGTCTTCACGATCCGGTCTTCGAGCGAATGAAAGCTGATGACAGCCAGCCGCCCGCCCGGCTTCAGGATTTTCAGGGCAATGGGCAGAACCTGCTCGACCGTGTCCAGTTCTTCATTCACTGCAATTCTCAAGGCTTGAAAGGTTCGGGTGGCTGGATGCGTTTCCTCCCGCCTCCCTTTCACAGCGGCGGCTACCACCCCGGCCAACTGGCCGGTGCTGTGAATGGGCCGGGCGGCCACGATGGCTCGCACTATCTTCCGGGCGTTTCGCTCTTCGCCAAATTTGAAAAGAATGTCGGCCAGCTCGTCGGGCGAAGCGCCGTTGACAAGATCGCCGGCGGTGAGGCCGCCCGCCGGGTTGAAACGCATGTCGAGCGGCCCGTCGTGCTTGAAGGCAAAACCGCGATTCGCATCTTCCAACTGCAAAGACGACAGGCCCAGGTCAAGCACGATTCCGTCCACCGACTTCCAGCCCAGCTTGTGAGCTTCTTGGGCAAGGGCGAGATAGCTGGCCTGAGCCAGGTGGGCGCGAGAGCCAAACTCCCGGAGACGGTTGGCGGCGACACCGAGGGCGGCCGGGTCCAGGTCCAGCCCCAGCACTTCGCCGGTTGGGGCCGACTCTGTCAAAATCCCGAAGGCGTGTCCACCCGCTCCAACAGTGCCGTCAATGTAGCGCCCGCCGGCGCGCGGTTGAAGGCCGGTTATGATTTCGTTGTAAAGGACCGAGACGTGCACGTTAACTTGTCGCCAGGTTCAACGCGGCGAAGCGACGGGAGTTGGCTTCGGGATCGTTCATGGCTTGAAGCTGTTCATCCCAACCGGCCTTGCTCCAGAGTTCAATATACTGGCCCACGCCAATCACGTAGACTTCGCCCTCGAGGTCAGCGTAGGCTCGCAGGAATGGCGGAATGAGGATGCGGCCACTTTTGTCGGGCACTGATTCGCTCGCGCCAGAGAAGATCAGGCGTTGCAGGGCGCGGGTTTCAGGGTCAGTAGGACTCATGGTCTGGGCTTTCTTAATGAGGTCGCCAAAGGCTTCGGAGGTGTAGATGATGATGTGTTTCTCGAAGCCGCGCGTGACGACACAGCCTTTAGCCAACTCATCCCGAAACTTGGCCGGGATGGTCAGACGGCTCTTGTCATCAAACGCATGCAAATACTCGCCTAGAAACATATGTTCTAACAGTCACTTAAGCGGCAACGCCGGAACTATCGTTCCGGCGTTTACCACTTTGCCCCACTTTAACCCACAAACTTCCACATTTATAACACAGTTTCCCACTTGAACGCAAGCAAGAAGTGATTATTTAAGGGTGCAAAGTCCATATTTCCTACCTACGCTTGCTCCGCTCAGGAATCAGAAGAGCCGACAGTTGTCGGCTCTCGTATGAGAACTAAAGGCAAAACAGCAGGTTTAGGCCTTATTCGGGCCGAACCACTCTACTTCCACCACCTGCCCGTTCACCCATTTGGCTTCATCGGAGGCCAGGAACAGGCAAATGCCGTTGCAGTCGTCGGCGGTGAGCATTTGGGTCTTGTCTTCCTTGATTTGGGCGCGGAAGGCGGTGTCGGCTTTGCCGGGGGCCACGACGTTGACGCGGATGTTGTCGGCCTTACCCTCCTCGGCGGCGGCCAGGGAGAAGCCAATCTGTCCCCACTTGCTGGCGCAATAAGCCGAGAGCAGTGGGTAGCCTTTGCGCCCGCCAATCGAGGAGATATTGATGATGACTCCCCCGCCCTGATTCTTCATGGGCTTCCAGACGTGCTTGGTGAAGAGGAAAGTGCCAGTCAGGTTGATGGCCAGGGTTCGCTCCCAGCCGGAGTGAGTGAGGCCGTAGACCGGGCGAATGTTGGTGATGGCGGCGTTGTTGATCAACACATCAACCCGGCCTAGCTCACTTACAGCGGTTTCAACGGCGTGCTTCACCTGTGCTTCGTCCGACACGTCGCAAACAATGGGCAGGGCACGGACGCGGTGTTCACGTTCAATTTGATGAGCGGCGGCCTCCAGTTCCGACTGGGTGCGGGCGGTGAGAACGACGCGCGAGCCTTCGCCGGCAAACGCGCCAGCCAGCGAGCGGCCAATGCCCCGGCTGGCGCCGGTGATGAGAGTGACTTTGTCTTGAAATCGGCGGGTCATTTGTGGATATATACGAGGTCGCCAACGCTGAGAAACTCGTACACCCACTTGGCGTCTTCAGGTTTCATGTTGACGCAACCATGCGAGACGGGCGTGCCAAAGTCGTCGTGCCAGGTGGCGGCGTGGATGGCGAAGCTTCCGTAGTATTTGATGAAATGCGGCACGTCGTGAAAGTAATAGTCTTTGCCGATGACGTCAATCTTTTCCCACATGGCCTTTACGTGATAGCGCCCTCTGAGCGTCGGGTGATCAGCGTCGCCGGTGGAAACGACAAACGTCTTGATCGCCACTTCATCTTCGTAAGCGGTGAGCGTTTGTTCGGAGAGGTCAACGCTGACCCAGTGCCGGGGAGCCGGATCGAGGCCGGTCGAAACATGGGAGGCCGGGGTAGCCGCCACGGGCGGGGCAACGGCCAATGTCACAGTGGCGGCTAGCCCGATGAAAAAGGCGATGAGATAACGCATGTCAGTAGTGAATCCTAACCTGAGTGCCTACCGAGGCAAAGTCGAATAGCCAGGCGGCGTCTTCGGTGCGCAGGTTGACACAGCCGTGACTCATGGGCGTGCCAAAGTTGTTGTGCCAGTACGTGCCGTGAAAGCCATAGCCTTGATAAAAATACATCACGTAAGGCACGTCAGGCAAGAAGTAGTCGGGGCCGCGCATGTCGGCAAAGGTGTGTTTGACGTAGATATTGTACTTGCCGGTGACGGTCGGGTGTTGCCAGGTTCCGGTGGAGACAATGAAGGTGACAAGAGGCGAGTCGCCTTCGTAAGCAGTGATGCTTTGCTCGGAAAGGTTGACGTCAATCCAGCGCGCGCCGTCGCTCACCGGAGGTTGTGCGGTGGCGGTGGGCGGCCTGGCGGTCGGCAGAAGCGTGTTTGTTGGCAGGGGTGTGTCCGTGGGCAGAGGCGTGTTCGTCGGAAGCGGTGTGTTGGTGGGGGTTGAGGTAGGAGTATTGGTAGGCGTCAAGGTAGCGGTCGGAGTGAACGTCGGCGTATTCGTTGGTGTGTTTGTGGGCGTCGCGGTAGCGGTCGGTGTGTTCGTCGGCGTATTTGAGGGGGTGAAAGTGAACGTTGCTTTCGCAAGCGTGCCCACCTGGGCCACGGCGCGAGGGATGGGCGGGTAGAACAGTCCGCCGCCAAGAAGTAGCGCGGCGCTGACAACGAGGGCGACCAGGATGGTGAGGGCCGTCAGGCCGAAGGGAAAAGACGATTGACGACGGACGATGGACGATGGAGGTTGCGGCGCGGGCTTTTTACGCCTGACGGCAACTGGTTGATAGCGAGGCTGAGAGGCGGCATATGCCTGAGGAACGGCGGGAAGTTCGAGCGCGGGTTTTTCCGGCGGGAGTCGCCCGCGCGCCCAGGCCAGAGCGGCTTGCGCTGTTGTGTTGTTCGGGTCAAGCGCCAGCGCCTTTTCAGCATACATCACGCTGGCTTCAGGCGTGGCAATGGCCGCCAACAGCAACCAGGCCTCAACGCTGTTCGAGTCAAGCGCCACTGCCTGCTGAAGCAAACGATGAGCTTCGGCTCTTTGGCCTTGATTGATCAGAGTCCTGGCTTGAGAAAGAAGCGATGACATGACGATGGACGACGGACGAAGGACGAATGACGGCCAAACTCCTTCGTCGTCTCTATGGATATAACTGCGATAAGGCCCGCATCAATTGGTTGGGGTCGCCGATGGCCGAGATGGGAATGTATTCGACGCCCGGGTAGTTTTGGGCGTACCAGGCCTGCAAGTCGCCGCCCCACTCGTTGGGGTTGATGGCGATGACCCGCCGCCGGGCCAGCGCCCCAATGCCGCCGTCGTCCGCCGAGCCGCCGATGGTGATTCGATATTTCGGCCAGGTCACGCGGGCGGCGGCGATGGCAAAGTCCACGCCGCGCGGCGGCGGGATGAGAATGTAGGCGCGGGCGTACTGCTCGCGCGGCTGGCCGCGATTGACGAAGGAGGACGGGTTCGGCGAGCCAAGGTTGAAGCTTTGCAAAATGGCTTGCAGGGCCGAGGGCGTGGCGGCGTTGATCGGCACGTAATCCACGCCGGGATAATGTTGGTTGTACCAGGCCTGCAAGTCACCGTTCCACTGTTGCGGATTGATGGCGATCACCCGGCGGCGTTCGAGGTCGCCGATGCCGCCGTCGTCGGCGGAACCCCCGACGGTGTAACGATGCGCGTTCCAACTGGCCCGCAAGACGGCTTCCACAAAATCCAACCCGGCAGGCGGTGGCAACAGCACCACCGTTCTTTCATACTGAACACGCGGCGCGCCTGGTGAGGGTGTGGACGGCGGCGCGGGCGCGGTGTCGTAATCAAGGTACAGGCCGGGGTTGAGGTAGTCGAGTTGGGCGTAGAGGGGGATACCGGAGATTCGCATCGAGAGATGCAAATGCGCCCCTTGCGCGTTGCCGGTCGCCCCGGCGAGTCCGATCCGTTCTCCTCGGTTCACCACTGCCCCTCTCGGAACCAGCCGCCGGCTGAGGTGAGCGTAGGTCAACGACACCCGCCCCACCCCCGGCACGTCGCTGTCTACAGTAATCAGTTCGCCGTAAGCGCCGTAGCCGTTGCTGAAGTTGCCGCGTGAGGCTTCACTGCGCACAACCGTGCCGGACAGTGACGCATAAATGTCGGAGCCGGTCGGCGCGGCCAGGTCTATGCCTTCGTGGCCGCCGTGCAGGGAGCCGCCGCTGAAGCGCGAGTAATCAATCTGGCGCAGGCCGTAAGGCTGGGTGACGCGCTGATATTGAGTGGGCCACTTGAGGTTAAGTTGGCCCGGCTCGGGAATGGGCGGGCGGGCTTTGACGCCT
Source organism: Chloroflexota bacterium (assembly GCA_016197225.1). Taxonomy (NCBI): domain Bacteria; kingdom Bacillati; phylum Chloroflexota; species Chloroflexota bacterium. Next base: position 4,311 of record JACPWC010000059.1, on the reverse strand, counting down.
TCGATGATGCGGCGCTCGACGAAGTCGTCCGTAACCCAGCTCTGGTCGGGCAGGTCGGGGTCGCGCAGAGTGTGAGCAAAAGCGGCTTCGATCCATTCGTACTGAGCGCAGAGGGTGTAGAACTCGGCGTACTCGTCGCCGATGACGCGCCACTGGGCGTCTGCCGGGTGGAGACCGCCGGTGCCGGGACGGTTGTTGGCAAACTCGGAGATGACGAGAGTCATGGCCGGGAAGCGTTCATGATAATAACGCACGAAGCGCAAACCGCCGAAGCCCGTGTTGTTCGGGTCAATGTCGCGCATCATGTTGACGTTCTGCCAGTAAGTGTGGACGCACAAGAAGTCGGAGGCTTGAACGGCCTCGGCGCAATTGTTGATAAAGTCCACGTCGCCGACAGGCCGGGTTGGGCGGCCAGCCAGCGGGTCAATGTTGAAATCGGCGGGGCCGGGGGAGAGGCCGGGGAAGCCGAGCCGGATGTTGGGGAAGAGGTTACGCAACCGATCCACCGCTTCGAGATACCAGGCGTTGAAGCTTTGAGGCGATGTCCACGAGCGGCCAAAGCCTTCGCGGCTCAAGTTGGGCTGAGTGAGAATCTCAAACTCGCCCAGCCCGGCATCCATGAAAGCCGCGATCTGATTCCGGCGGTCGTTCACGAACTGGGCCGGCCCCTGGCCTTCGGCGATTTCGGGGTAGACAATACGGGCCTGCAACATAAACGCGCCCGCGTCGCGGTAGGCCGGAACGACGGCCGGGTTGTGGACGCCGCACAGCAGTTTGACCGCGCCAAAGCCGAGCGCGCGAAAGGTGTTGACGTCGTTGAGGGTGGTGGCGTAAGGGCCGATGGTGATGCCGTATTTGGTGGTGATTGCCATATCAATTCACAATTCTCAGTGCACAATTCTCAAATGCGTATTGCGTGTTCCGTAGTCCTACTTCTAACTTCCAACCTCCAACTTCCAATCTCTAACTTACGGCACCGGCTCACTTCGCGCAAAGCACAAAATGCCCTCGGCCACGCCCTGGGCCACCAGGTCGGGGTGGTTGGTGAGCATGTCGCGGTCGAGGTTGAGGAAGCCCACCTCGATGATGGCGGCGGGCGTCTCGACGGCCAGCTCGTCGAAGCCGTGATAGCTGGTCATATCAACCGTGATCGAGCCGGAGTGAAAGTTCATCTCAGTGCGTTTTTGATAGCGGTCGGTGAGGCAGGCCACGAGGCGGTCGGACTGCTCGGGCGATTTGTCGTAAAGGGCGCGGGCCACTTTGAAGCCGGTGGCTTGCTCGTTGACGAAGGCGCATGAGTCCGAATGGATGGACACCATGGCCGCCGAGCGATAACCCACCAGCCGGTCGTCGAACTCGGTGAGCAGGTCAACGCGAAAACCGGCCTGCTCCAGAATAGCTTTGGCGCGATTGGCAACATCAAGGTTGATGGAGGCTTCGGTGAGGCCGTCGGGGCAGACCGCGCCGGGGTCGTTTTGCGGGCCGGAGTGCCCGGCCACGAGACCGATGAGGGGCAAGGGCGCGGGCGTGGCCGTAGGCGGCACGGGCGTCGAGTCGGAGGCAATGCGAGTGGCGTTGGCAATAGAGATCGCCCTTGACACACCCGACGGCAGGAGCGAGGACGGAGTCCAATTGGCAAAAACAGTGGCCGAAGCCACGGCGGCCAACAGCACCACGCCGATGTGACGCAAGGCGCGAGAAATGGAAGAGGGGGCTTCGGAAGCGGACATGCGCTAAATGTACTCGGATAGTGGATTCTGAGCAAGAGTCGTGCCACGCCCCGGCCCCATCCCTGAAACGGAAATCACGTTTTAGGAGAGGGGGACTTCAGGCAAAGCACGCCTGGCGAGAACTGGATTTGAAGTTCGTCGCCTTCAAGATGATAGGGTTCACCCAAAATCGCGTCGGGCAAGAAAGAAATCGTTTCGCGAACTTGAAAGGCGTGGTCGCCAACATGGATTTCAAACGGCCAGGGCCAGCCGTTTGCGCCGCGCATGAAGTTGAATGCTCGGCGTGCAGGCTGATCCGTTGAGATGACGAAGTCGGCGCGGGTTGGATTGGGAAAGTAGGTGGCGTCGGCTTCGTTCTGCTTTTGGCGCGGGGGGTTGCCGCCTCTCAACAGTTTCACCCCTTCACCCATCAACCTTGACCCGGCGATGGCACACAGCCTTTCGGCTTCTGCGCCGGTGATGCCATCGGCAAAAGGCACTTCGGTTTGAAGCAGGATGTCACCGGCGTCAGGGCGCTCGTTCATGAAGTGGAGGGTGACGCCTGCCCGAGTCTCGCCGTTCCGAAATTGCCAGAAGAGCGGTTCGGGGCCGCGATACTTTGGGAGCAGTGAGGGGTGCAAGTTGATCGCGCCAAGTTTGGGCAAGGCCAGAAGTGAGGGTGGAAGAATTTTGGGGAAGCAAGAGACGGCGATGAGGTCGGGGTGAAGAGAGAGGAGGGAAGAGAGAACTGAGGGGTGAGAGAGTGAGTTGACTTCGTAAACGGGAATGTAGTTTTCCCAGGCCAGGGTGACGATGTTGCGAGTTGGATAGCCGGAGATGACGGACAGGCTGTCGTCAGCCGGGGCGGGCGGAGTTAAACGTTGAGGCGCAGTGGCGGTTGCCCCTGAGGCGGGGACAAGGACGGCGCACACCGACGCCCCGGAGTCGATCAGGCCGGCGAGAGGTCGAAACGACAACTCGCCGAACATTCCCATGAAAAGAATCGCGCTTGACATCCTGCTTTTAGACTGTATAGTTTTACCGCGAAGGCGCGAAGGACGCTAAGAAAACTTTTGAAAAGACTTCGCGCTCTCGCGGAGCGGTCTTAGCGGTTCAATCTTCCGAAAGGAACTTCGATGGCTGAAAGAATAGTGAAGTGCGTCAAACTTGGACAAGAATTGCCCGGCCTGGCCCGCCGCCCGTTTCCCGGCGAGTTGGGCCAGCGCGTTTATGATAACGTTTCTCAGCAAGCCTGGGAACTGTGGACGCAACAATCCACTCTGCTCATCAATCACTACGGCCTGCGGCTGGCTGACCCGAACGCCACCAAGTTTTTGATGGAGCAGATGGAAGACTTCTTCTTCGGCGAAGATGCGGCCATGCCCGAAGGCTGGGTTCCTGAGGGCGAAGGCGGGCAACAGACGAAGGGCGGACAGCAAACCAAAGGCGGCGCGCCGCAGAGCAAATGATCCACGAAGAGCACGAAGAAAAATCTTGGTGAAACTTCGTGTGACTTCGTGGATTCACACCGTCGCTAAAGCGATCTCTGGCTCGATTCTAAAGTTGAGCCGCCGGTGCGCTTCTCTCAGCGTCCACTCGACCTCAGCCGGACTCTCGCCACGCGCGAAGATGAAGCCAAGATAACTCTCGCCTTCTGGCAAGGGCGTGATCATGTAATTCAACTTGGCCGTGATCTCGATTGACTCGATCCCCGGCACAGCATCTGCTTCGGCAACTCCCTCTACTTCCCTCAGTATCCCCGCCGCCGGGATGGGGATCATCATCACACCCCCCGCCCGCTTCTCCCGTTCCATTGTAGGAATTTCCAAGCCGCACGCTTGCCGCAAAATTAATTCTTCCAGCGACACGTCCGTGCCGAAGCGCAAGGTTTGCGAGCACAGCCCGCCGATGGAGCGCCCGGCGACTTCGACCATCCATGCGGCTTGCTCGTTGATGCGCAGTTCGGCGTGAATGGGGCCTTCGCGCAGGCCGAGCGCGATGGCGGCGCGCGAGGCGCAGTCGGCAATGGCCTGTTGAGTCGCGCCAGATAAACGAGACGGCGTCACATAGATCGTCTCTTCAAAGTAGGGGCCATCGAGCGGGTCAGGTTTATCGAACAAGGCCAGCACCGTGAGTTCGCCGTTGTTCATCAACCCTTCCAGCGCCACTTCAAAGCCGGGAATGAAATCTTCAACCAGAAACTCGCCACTGCCGGTGGCGTTCAGAATGGATTTGAGGCGGTGATGGGCGGCGATGAAGTCCAGCGGCGAGTCGGCGCGAATCACGCCGCGACTGCCGGAGAGGGTGAGCGGCTTGATGACACAAGGATAGTTGATTTCGTCGGCGATCTCTTCCACGTCGTCGTCGAGCGAATACAGCTTGAAGCGCGGCGAGGGCACTCCTGCTTCGGCAAACAGTTGGCGCATGAGGTGCTTGTCGCGGGCGGCTTCGGCGGCCTCGGGCGAGTTGTGGCGCAGGCCGAGGGTGTGGCCGGCTCTAGCGGCCAGCACCGTCGCGCTATCGTCGGCAGAGAGAACAGCCTGCACTGGATTGTCTCGCACAAACTCGGCGATGGCGCGTGTTGATTTATCCAGGTCGTGAT
>JACPWC010000058.1 GCA_016197225.1 Chloroflexota bacterium | reverse complement strand
TAAATTTCCGCGAGGATACCGCAGCTAGGAGAGACTCACTGCCAGCGGATCAGCTTGCCGAGGCCGAGCCGATCAGCTTGCCGAGGCGGGGGCGATCAGCTTGCCGAGGCCGACCCGATCAGTATAGCCCGAGGGGTGACACCACCTTTTCACCGGGCAGTTGAGTGTGGGGCTGGGTGGAATATACTCATATGGCGCGCGTTTTTACTCGCCGCGTTTGGGACGGTTCTTGAGCGCGGATACGATTGTGCCGAACTTTGCCGACCCGCAGAGTTTGAACCGCTTCACGTATGTTCGTAACAATCCGTTGAAATATATTGACCCGACGGGACATGGATCCGTTTGTGGCTCCGCCTATTCTGATCCCGAATGCCCGACAAGTGGTGGCAGTGGAACTGGTAGCAATGGCACAGGCAATACCGGAACAAGCGGCGGAGCTGGTACTGGAAGTGGTAATAACGGCAATCAACCCGTGCCGGATGCTGGTGTGGATAATACACCTCCACCGAGTGGAAGCACTGGGATTCCTGGAACTAACCTCGATGCAGGCTTGCCGGTGCCAACGAATAACAGCCCGTGTTGTACGCCTTCTAATCCGCCTGATGTTGCAAATAATGAGCCTTGTGGAGGGTCGGGTGCATGTATTGCTCCACCGCCAGACACCCCATTGAATGGGGGATGGACTCGTCAGGATGCATCTCAGTTTTTTAGTGATATGTCCACCTCTGTGGATCAAGTAGCATTCGCTGTAGGAATAGCTAATCCTATCGCTGATTTGGCGGCGTGTGCTCTTTTTACTGAACTTGGTTGTGTACCAGCCGCGGCTCTTGTGCACGAAGACTTACAGATTTTTGAAGCTGGTATAAGCTGGGTATCAACCGGCTTTGCAATCTTAAGCGACATTACAGGTGGACGTACTGGCTTGAGTTATGATCCGAATAGCCGAGCTTTGCTCGTGGTCGTTGGGCAAGATACAGTTATGAGTACGATCACAAGTGTGGCTGGAACTGTAGCGCATGATCCAATCACAGATACCGCTATAAATACTGTGACTCTCGCCTACGACTCAGCTAGAAACCAGGGCGGATCTTCAGGAAGGGAATGGGCATTAATCATGCCATTGCGGTTTGGGTTATCCAAATAAAAAGGAGCCTTTATGGATAAGAATTCCAGAGGGTACAAACGATGGCTTGCATATATTCTTGGCCTGGCAATAGTATTCCTTGTAATAGCTATATATACAGCTTTTGCATTTCCGCCGCGTCCGGGCGATCCATTTCCTATATGGCTCTTAGTTGTAGTTGTTGGGGTTGTGGTTACTTCTTTTTCCTCTGCTCTAGAGTACGCGAGGAGTTGGCGCGTACAAAAAAAACGCTTGAGCAGAAATGAACCTATAGATCAATTAGATCCCTTCACTGCATGGCTTATCACATTTTTCTCGAGAAAGAGGAAGTAAACGCTAGGTTATCAACTGCATTTCAAACGTTAATCCATTCGTTATAACTGACAAGACGCGCAGTGCCTACAACGACACCTTCAGCCGCCTGCTATGGATGAAGTACCCCGGCGGCAATGCGGGCCAGAGCGGCGAGACGGTAGCGGCCCCGAAAATCAGATATCGTAAGAGTAAAGAGAACACGGCTTGTCCGAGTTCAACCAGGCAAGCCGTGTTTATTTTGTGTGAACAGCACGGATTTTCGGAATGGACGGATCGGAATCCGCTAATTCTGGCAATCCGTGCTCTTTGTTCATCGGCCTCGCCTACAACATCTGCTCCGCAGGCGCACTGACCAAGCCGCACGCCGTCACGTCTGCTGGCGCGGACACGTACTGCTACGACAAGAACGGGAACATGGTGAAACGCGTTGAGAATGGCACAACCTTCACCCAAGACTTCGACGCCGAGAACCGGCTGAGTTCAGTAATCACCGGCGGGGTGACGACGACGTTTGTGTACGACGGCGACGGCAACCTGGTGAAGAAGGTGAAGGGCACGACGACCACTGTTTACGTGGGCACGTATGAGGTGGAGTTGACCAACAGCGTGGTGACGAAGAAGACGAGCTACTACCCCGGCGGGGCGATGCGGGTGGATATTGTGGGCGGGAGCAACACGCTGTATTATTCGCTCAAAGACCACCTGGGCTCGGCCAGCGTTCTGCTGGACTCAAGCGGCAACCTTGTGACGAATGGGGAGCAGCGATATTACCCGTTTGGCGAGAGCCGCATTGTCAGCGCAGATTTGAAGACCAATCACTTGTTCACGGGACAGCTTTCGATGGGCACGGAGTTGGGAGGGATTTACAGCTATGGAGCAAGATTCTACTCAGCGAAGCTGGGGAGGTTCTTGAGCGCGGATACGATTGTGCCGGAACCGGGTGATCCGCAGGCGCTAAATCGATTCAGCTATGTCAAAAACAACCCGCTGAAATATACTGACCCTACGGGACACACTTATGCTGATTGTGATACGTTTGCAGAGGGGCGCAACGACGCCTACGTTAACCCTGATGGTGGAGTATTCAGTCGAGCAGATTGTTGGGCATACAATGCGAGGCAGAATCAAGTTCAATCAGTGTTGGATAGTTTTACAAACTCCGGCAACCTTGGCGAACTTGTGGAGGCCATATTGCTTGTTCTAGAAAGCCGTGGGGGCCCAACCGGCGAATCTCTTGCGAAGTTTTTTCGCGAATTTAGCAGACCGAATGCTATGGATTGCGGTGCAGAGCCAGATCGGGAATGCTTGCTATCTCAGTTTCGTGTCAGCACATGTAACAACTGCCTTATGTACGCCAACGCGACGGAGGGAATGATTTTCATAGATACTGCTGTTATCAAATGGTTTGCATACAGCGAGTTGGAGTTTTCGGTTTTGGCTGGAGCATTTGGACACGAAATTGATCACTTGAGAGATTCAAACTTGACTGGCACTTTTTACGGCGAGATTCTTGCCTACAGAGCGCAATGGAGGATATATGAAGCGATGGGGCTGGGCGGTGAAAATATAGGAGCCACAGATGCCGAACTAGATAAAACTAAAAAAGACAGCCCATCATACGGAGTATACACCAACGCCTATTGGGGTAACGAGACATCCCTTACAATCGGGGGACTTAAGGACAGTGCTATACGACCACTTTACTCGCACCAACCTCTATGTGTATCCTTATGTCCGCCACTTGCTTTGCCGAAAAGGTATTGAGGTAAACAGAAAAAATTCACTGAATTCCCTAGTCGCCTCGCTCACGACTGATCCTGCTGGAGCTAGATATGTTGCAACAAGTCGACTTCTCTCCTAAGCTTGTCCGAAAATCTCGAAATTCGGGCTGGTTGTGTTGCATTTCAATAGTTTATTTTCTGGTGAGTTGTACGGGTAGCGCACCTGCTACAACAGCAACGCCAGTCTTCCGAGGTAAGTCAGGTTTAGCATTAATGGGAGTCAGTTGGACGATCAAAGATCGCCTGGCCATTCAAGGACAAGCTTATCAAGGGCAAGACCTTTTATATACTAAGTACCCGATATTTATAGGCGATCTTGATAAACAAAGCCTGGTAACACTGACAACGGTTGATGGGAGCGCCGAAGGCCAGGATGCAGTTTTATCACCTCAAGGCGATTTGATTGCCTATGCTGATTCAGGGCGCATTCGTATACTAAGTTTGGATACAAATGCAGGTAAGACAAGCGAACTCTTATTGCCTGATACCCTTTATGGGCCCATGGCTTGGTCACCTGATGGCCAAAGACTTGCAATACTGATTCGTGCGTTTGATAAAGTTGAAATATATGTTGTCGATATTGCGACACTTCAACAGACGCTTGTGCTTGATATGCCTGCTGACAATCCGGGTGCGGGGCCTCTCCTCAGCTTGTTTTCACATGACATCGCTTGGTCACCTGATGGCGCTAAATTAGCTTTCACAGTTTATTGGCCCTCTGAAAAGCCAAGCGGAGAATATACCTCTCAAGGCGACATCTATTTATTGACATTTGAGGGTGGCGAACTGTCTCGCCTCACAGACAGCCCTTCGTTCAATGATTTTTCCCCTTCGTGGTCGCCAAGCGGAAGAAGTGTCCTATATGTTACAGCGCCGGTCAATAATATTTTCGCCGGTCGATTATCTATCATTACAGTAGACGGCTCGTGCAAGAAAATAATTCCTAGTCCATCTAATATTGGTGATGCGGCCTGGTCACCTGAAGGTGATCGGATTGCTATAGCTCAGGAAGGCAACATAAATTTTCTGGAACTTAGTGCTTTGGGAGAGGACTTGTCGACAGGCGATCTTGTCTGTGTCAACTAAGCTTCCGCGACGCAAATCTGGTTTCACCGCCCCTGCGCGGCTAGAGGCCCTGCCAAGCCTTGTGTTTATCACTTTTTCCACCATCAGTTGGACAGAAACAAAAGTTGGTAGGCCAAAGGCTCTGCCCAACTGATGGTGGCCAGCACGGCGCTCGGGCGGTCTTCAACCGTCTCCAGCATTGCCCTACGCGCAACGTCTGGCTGGCCTCGTCATTGTAGCACCATTACACTGCTACCGGCTCCGGCACCTTACCATTCAGCACCCCACGCAACTGCCCGACCTTCTCGACCGGCAACCTGCCCTCGCAACGGGCGCTGACGGCCCAGCAGGTCAGCCATGCTTCCAACGTCCAGTGGCAGGCCAACACCTGGTATTCGCTGGACGAGATGAAGCTGGTGATTCAGGAAGTGGTGAACCGGGCCGACTGGCGGAGCGGCAACAGCCTGGCGGTGATTCTCAAAGGCACCGGCGCCAGCTTCGGGCGGAAGTTTGTCAGCAGTTACGACGGGTCGGCGGCCAATGCGCCGAAGCTGGTGATTGTCTACACCTATGGCGCTCTCATTGGTCGAAATAGCGTCACCGGCCTCATCGGCGGGCAACAGGTCACCTACGGCAACACGCCCATCTTCAGCGGGGGCCTCCTGCCGCACACGCGGGGCATGACATCGTACCCGACGCCCAGCGGGCCGGTCATCTTCGCCACGACAACCTACAGCTACGCTTCGCAGAGCGCGACCTGCCCAGACGGGGCGCTAACCAAGCCGCACGCCGTCACTTCTGCTGGTTCTGACACTTACTGCTACGACAAGAACGGCAACATGGTCAAGCGGGTGGAAGGCGGCACAACTTACACGCAAACCTTCGACGCCGAGAACCGTTTGAGTTCAGTCACTACCGGCGGGGTGACGACGAAGAAGACGACTTCAGCACTGCTGTCAGCGGATTTTGGGAGCAGATTGATCGGAGTCTACTGGCCAATAATCCGTTCAACGCGAAGCGGGTTTACGAAATCCGGTAATAGCGCTTCTCCCAAAATCTGCAAGATGAAGCACGGCTTGCCTGAGTTCAACCGGGCAAGCCGTGTTCTTTTTATGGCGGCAGGACAGCACGGATTTTCGGAATGGGCGGATAGGAATCCGATAATTCTGGCAATCCGCGCTCTTTTGTTGTCAACCTGCCTGGATGACCCTCAGCTCTTCCTAAAAGTCACCGTCCCGCTCACCTCCAACGAATCAATCACCGCCATAATCACCGCATCCACCGGCGAGTCTTTGGTGATGGTCGTCTGGCGGGCGGAGGAACCGGCGGCCACCAGCACCAGGTCGCCCGTCCCGGCGTCTACGGTGTCAACGGCTACGTAGGGCTTGCCTACGGCATTGCCGGTCTCGTCGGCTTCGCGCACGATGAGCAGTTTGCGGCCCGTCAGCTTTTCGTCTTTGATGGTGGCAACGGTGGAACCGATGACGCGAGCGATTTGCATAATGACCTCAATACACAATTCACAATGCACAATGCGCAATTCACAATTGTGAATTGAGAACTGTGAATTGTGAATTGCGGGTTTAGTATTTTCCTGCTGGCGTAACCCCGCCAGCCTCGGCCACGATCTTCACCCCGGCGCTGGCCCCGATTCTGTTGGCCCCGGCCTCGATCATCTTTTGGGCGTCGAGCAGGTTGCGAATGCCGCCCGCCGCCTTCACGCCCAGTCCCGGCCCGACTACTTTTCGCATCAGGGCCACATCGGCGGCAGTGGCCCCGCCCGGCCCGAAGCCGGTGGATGTTTTGACGAAGTCGGCCCCGGCCTCTTTGGAGATCAGGCAGGCGGCCACTTTCTCCTCGTCGGTCAGCAGGGCGGCCTCGATAATCACTTTGACAATCGCGCCGTTGGCATGAGCGGCGCGCACCACGGCTCGAACGTCGCGGGTTGCCTGCTCCCAGTCTTTCGACTTGATCGCGCCGATGTTGATCACCATATCAATCTCGGATGCGCCCTCGTCAATCGCTTGCTGGGTTTCAAAGGCCTTCACCTCAGGTGGGTTTGCGCCGAGCGGGAAGCCGACGACGGCGCAAACTTTGACCGGCGAGCCTTTGAGCAATTGGGCGCACAGCTTCACATGAGTCGGGTTGACGCACACGCTGGCGAAGTTGTGCTTGCGGGCTTCATAGCAGAGTTGGGCGATCTGATCGGGCGTGGCTTCGGGCTTGAGCAGGGTATGATCGATCATGGCCGCAATGGCCTGGTCTGCCGGGAGAGCGCCGACTCCGGCGCTCAGCCGGTCGGCTCCGGCGGCGAGCACTGACTGCACGCGCTCTACGCACACTTGCACACACAGGCCGTTCTCGCACTCGCGCCCGCAAAGTTGCTGGCCGGTCTGGGCCGCGCGCTGTTCGTCCGCCATTCGCAGAAGCACCTGGCGGGTAACACTCTCGACAATGCGCTCGACAGCGTGGGAGTCAATTGTCATATCCGGGCTAACCTATTCCTCGAAGAGCGTATTAACTTTGATCGAAAATCCCGACAGCGAAGGCGAGGCGAGCAGTTCTTCGTTTTCATAGAGTCCAACCGACTCATATTGCCCCTCTTTCAGCGACAGGACTTCAATTGCATATTCTGTCGGGCTGATCACCCAATATTCCGGCACGCCGTGCCTGGCATACAAAAGGCGTTTTGTCACCCGATCAGCGCGAACGCTTCCCGGCGAGACGATTTCTACGACGAGATCGGGCGCGCCCATGACCCCGTTGTCAGTCAGGCGTTCGGCGTGTTCTTTGAGCACCAGGAGTATGTCGGGCTGGACAAATTCATCTTCCGAAAAATACACGTCGAATGGCGCAATCATCACTATGCCGAGTTGATTTTGCCTGGCAAATTCTTTGAGACGGCTGGCTAGATTGATCAGCACAACTTGATGCAAACGATTGGGGCTGGGAGCCATAAGCTGTTGCCCTCCAATGACTGCGAAATATTCACCTTCTGCGGTCTCGCGCAAGTAGCGCTCGTAAGTCCAGCGCTCGTCGTCTTGTTTCACGGATTGAGGTGCAATGCGATTTGAGATCATCGTTATCACCCTTTCAAAAATCGCCGCTCGATCTCCACAATCTTATCCACCCGCTTGGCATGCCGCCCGCCGCCAAACTCGGTCTTCAGCCATGTCTCGGCAATCTGCTTGGCTAAGTTGGGGCCGATGAGGCCCGCGCCCAGCGTCAGCACGTTGGCGTCGTTGTGCTCGCGGCTGTTGACGGCGGTGGCGTGATCGTAACACAACGCGGCCCGCGCGCCCGGCACTTTGTTGGCCGCCATCGCACTGCCAATGCCCGCCCCGTCCACCACGATGCCCCGCCAGGCCTTGCCCTCGCTCACCAGCCGGGCGACGGCATAAGCAAAATCAGGGTAGTCCACCGCCTCGGTCGAGTTCGTGCCGCAATCAATGACGTTGTAGCCGAGCGAGGCCAGATGCGCCTTGAGCGTTTCTTTGAGGGGGTAGCCGCCGTGGTCGGCGGCGATGGCTACGCTTTGGCCCCCACCCCGGCCCTCCCCCGCTGGGAGAACACCAGCAAGGGAGGGGGAAGGGGTTAGAGATGGGGACAACTCCCCTAACGTCCGCCGCACAACCCGTTCGACAATCGCGCGAAGTTCAGAGTCCAGAGGCAATGTCATTGAATTTGGAACCACTGATTTCACGGATTTGCAAAAAACAATCGGTGAAATCAGTGTAAGCTGCGGTTTCACTCACTTGTACCGATAATGCACCACCAGCCGCCAGTCGGAAAACGGCCAGTAGACGGCCCACACCCGGCCCACGATGCTTTCGGCGCTGATCGGTCCCACGCTGGGATCACGCGAATCTTTGGAAGCGTTGCGATTGTCGCCCAGGGCAAAGTATTCGTCCGGCCCCAGCACCCAAACCTGATCGCCGAACGACCGCATCGGTTCCTTGATATAAGGCTCTTCGTAAACCTGGTTGTTGATGCTCAACTGGCCGCCGAGGATGGCAACCGTGTCGCCCGGCACGCCCACGATGCGTTTGATGTAATCGGTCTCGCCGGGCAGGCCCAGAATGCGCTCAACGGGCGTGCTGGCCGGCGTGCCCGGCGGCACAAAGACGATGACATCGCCGCGTTCGGGCGCGCCAAACTTGTAAGCGAGCCGGTTGACGATGATGTACTGCCCGCTCCTGAAAGTGTCATCCATACTGCCGCCGAAAATTTTGAAGCGACCGGTGATGGCATTGACGGTGACGAAGATGACGACTGTGAGCAGGATCGTCTCGATGATTTCGCGCAAGAGCGACTTGGCCCGGTGGCCGACGCTCGTAGTATGTGTTTCCTGTGGTTGCGCCTCTTGCGCCGGTGTTTCTGGAATTTCCACTGCTGAAAAGCTCCTGAATGTAGGGCGATTTGTCAAATCGCCTGCTGAAAAGCTCCTGAACGTAGAGCGATTTGTCAAATCGCTCCACAAGATAGGGGAGATTATATCTCCGATTCGCCGCTGGCCCGGAAGCTCAGCCTGAGCGGCGTGCCGAGAAAGCCATACGTTTCCCGAATCTGATTCTCCAGGAAGCGGCGGTAAGTAAAGTGAACCAGTTTGGGATCGTTGACGTGGAACAAAAATGTCGGCGGGTCGGTGTCCACCTGGGTGGCGTAGTAAATCTTCAGGCGGCGGCCTGTGCGGGAGGGCGCGGCGTGCTTGCTCACTGCGTCGCGCACGATGCGATTGAGTTCCGAAGTCGGAATGCGGACCAGGCGCTCTTCTTGGACACTTAGGGCCGTCGGCAAAACTTGCTCAACGCGCTGGCCGGTCTTGGCCGAGATGAAGAGCACGGGCACGTAATCCAAAAAGTGCAATTGGTCGCGCACCTTTTCGCTAAAGGCGTTCATGGTGTGAGTGTCTTTCTCAATCGCGTCCCACTTGTTGACGACGACGACCACGCTCCGGTTTTTTTCCAGCACCATGCCGGCGATATGCGCGTCTTGAGCCGCGATGCCTTCCTGCGCATCCAGCAACAACAGGGCCACGTCGGCCCGGTCGAGCGCCTTGTAGGTTCGCAGAACGCTGTATTTCTCTACGCCCACCTCAATGCGGCCACGCCGCCGAATCCCGGCGGTGTCAATCAGGGTGACGGCCACCCCTTCCAACTCCAGCCGGGTATCAATGGCGTCTCGCGTCGTGCCCGGAATCGGAGAGACGATGACGCGCTCTTCGCCGAGCAGTTTGTTAAGCAGGCTACTCTTGCCGACGTTGGGGCGACCGACGATGGCGATCTTCACCGAGTCGTCCTCTTCAACCGCTTCCGGCTTCGGCAGGGCCGCCACGATCTCGTCGAGCAGGTCGCCGGTGTTCAACCCGTTCAACCCCGAGATGCCAATCGGCTCGCCCATGCCCAGCTCGTAGAAGTTGTAAACCTCATCGAGCCGCTTGACGTTGTCGGCCTTGTTGACGGCCAGAATGATGGGCGGGCGCGGAACGCCGTTCACGTTCTTCTGGTGACGGCGCAAGATCGCGGCCACTTCCAAGTCGGCGGCGGTGACCCCGGTGAGAATGTCGTTCACAAAAACGACGACATCGGCTTCGGTGATGGCGAGTATAGCCTGCTCGCGAATCTGAGGGATGAAGTCCGCCGAGTCTACCGAGAGCGGTTTGGCCGACGGGTCGCGGCCCAGCACCTCGATGCCGCCGGTGTCCACCACGTCAAAGCGCAGGCCGTTCCATTCGGCTTCGGCAAATTGGCGGTCGCGGGTGGTGCCGGGCGTGTCGTCTACCACTGCCAGGCGTTCGCCGATGAGGCGATTGAAGAGAGTTGATTTGCCCACGTTGGGCCGGCCCACAAGGGCAACGAGAGGTTTTCGCATAAGGTTTAGGAAGGCGTCGCAGTGGCGGTCTCGGTCGGAGTCAAGGTTGGGGCCGGAGTCCGGGTAGGGGCCAATGTCGGCGGGCGAGTGTTGGTTGGGATCGGCGCGTGCGTTGGAGTCTGAGTCGGCGTGCCGGGGCTGGTGATTAGCACTTCGATGGTGGCGGGCGAGATGGTTTTCGCGGTGACGCGCTCAGGCAAGTCCACGACTTCGGGCGACACTTGATGCACGCCGGGCGGCAAGTTGAGCAGGTTGACCACCACGTGCACCTCTTCGGGTGTCAGGGCGTCGAGAGTGGATACCGGGCCGGTAAGGATCACGACTACGGTTGTTGGCGGGACGGCGGCGCTCAAGCCCTGCCCCAGGCCTTGAATTTCAAGCTCACGTTCGATAGTGGTGCTGGTTACAATGGGGTCAATGCTTGCCTGCACCAACACCGTCGTCTGCGGGCTGACCAACGACACGCCTTCGGGGAGCCTGAGGCTGAGACGGGCTTCCTTGTCGTCATTGGCGTCGCTGATGTCGAGCGGCTCGGTTTCCACAAAGCCCGGCATGTTCGCTACCAGGGCTGGGTCGGACGAGAAGACGGTGACTACGAGCGGAGAGACGACGTAGTTGGTGAGGCGGTAGCCGCTGGACACCTGCCCCACCACCACCGCTTTCACCGCCACGTCACGGAAGCCGCCGAGTTGTTTGATTGGCACGCTGACTGTGGCCGTGGCCGGGTTGACCGTCACCCCGGACACAACCTGGCCGGAGGCGTTCTGCGGCGCGAGCGGGGCGACGCCGGCAATTGACTCTTTGGTGTTGTCCAAATCCACGCGAGCCACCAGTTCGCTCACCGAGTCGGCTAGCGAGGCCGGGCCGGAGATCGAGCCTTGAGCGGGCGCGGCCACGCCCTCATCGGCCTGGTAGCCGGTAGCGGGTTGCCCGCTAACTTCGAGCCGCACCGGCACCGACCGGTTGACGACATTCTCGATGGAGACTTGCACCTGGGCCGGGGTGAGGGCGGTGATGCGGGCATTGCGCTCATCTATTATCACGGCGTTTAGCGGCAGGACGAACGTGCCGCTTTGGGCTTCGCCGAGATCCAGGGTGACGCTGAGTTGATCGGGCGTGAGGGCGGCCCACACCGATTGCGGGGCGCGAATGCTGACATCAATCGTCGGGAGCGGGTTGCCAACCAGCACCATATTCTCCGGCAGGTTGGTCACGGTGACGGCCAGCGGTTCCGGGAAAACTTTTTCTTCAAACGGGTCTTCCTCATTGAGGGCCACGATCCAGATCGTGAAGGCCAGGGCCAACGACAAGATAAAAGTTGGGATGTTGCGAATTAACCAGCGGAGCATGTCGTTTCAAAAGAAAGGGCGACCCACCGGTCGCCCCTTTTGCCTATACTTTCCAGGCAGGCACGAAATGTCTTAAAGAGACACTTCGTGTCTGCCCGCTATCCTGCTTCGGAGGATTTTTTGGCCGACTCTTTTTGAGACTCAGCCCGTCTCAACCAGCGCCAGACGCTCTGGCTCTGGGGACGATGGAAGGCGGTCAGAATGTTTTGCAGGCGGGCGGCATCCAATCGCCTGATCATTTTACCATTGTGAGTCACCGAAATGGTGCCGGTCTGCTCGGAGACGATGACGGCCACAGCATCCGACACTTCGCTGATGCCGAGGGCGGCGCGATGGCGCAGGCCGAATTGCTGTTGCGTCAGGTTGGTTTCGGTTGAAAGCGGCAGGACGCAGGCGGCGCTGACGATGCGCCCGTTTTGCAAAATCACCGCGCCGTCGTGCAAGGGTGTGTCTTTGAAGAAGATTTGCACCAGCAATTCGGAGGACACAACGGCGTCCATCTTGACGCCGGTGTCAATATATTCGCGCAAGCCCACTTCGCGTTCGATGACGATGAGGGCGCCGTAGCGTTTTTCGGAGAGGCGCTGGCAGGTGGTGCAAATGGCTTCGATGACGGGCTGGCCGTGCGTTTCTTTTTCGCCGAAGTTCAGGAAGACGCTGGCCCGGCCCAGCCGTTCCAGGGCGCGCCGGATTTCCGGCTGGAAGATGACGGGGATGGCCAGGAGCAGGGCGGGCAGGGTGCTGCGCAGTAACCAGGTGAAGGCGCGCAGGCGAAAGAAGCCGCCCAGCAGGGCGACGGCCACCACCAGCAGAATCACGCCGCGCAGGAGCACGACAGCCTGCGTGCCGCGCATCACCACAAATATGCTAAAGAAGACGACGGTAACTAGCAGAATATCAACGACGCCGAGCCAGTCGAGTCGTTGGAAGATGAAGGCGAGTTCGGTGAGAAATTCGGTCAAGACATTTGACGGATGACGAACGACTAAACGTCTTTCGTCATTTAGCCTGATGCTTGCAGTTCAGCCAGCAGTTGTTGGTAGCTTGCCGGGTCGTCTGGCCCCAGGGCCAGGATGGCTTGAATGGTCTGGGCGGCGTCAGCCTTGCGCCCGGCTTGTATTTGCAAGTCGCCGATGGTCTCGAGTTGGGCAATAGCGTCGGCTTTGCGGCCCGTTTGCTGGTAGAGCCGCACCAGGCGCGAGCGCAAGCCAATATCGTCGGTCCGGCTGTCCACCAGGCTTTCGATGAAGGCGGCGGCTCCGGCGATGTTGCCAGAGGCGATTAGTTGCTTGATCCAGTCGTCGGTTTCCACCAGCGCCTGCCGGGCCTGGCCGAGCCGGAAGTGAAGATCGATCAGGGTGGCGCGGGCCTGGCTGTCGTTTGGATCCGCGACTTTGATCTGCTCGTAGGTTCGCAGGGCTTGCCGCCAGTCGAGGCGCTGAATATCAATGTCGCCCATGCAATGCAGGGCTTGTGAAGCCAGCGAACGATCGACGCCGGGGCTTTGCGCCAGCCGCAGGGCTTCGGCGTAAGTCTGGCGGGCCTTTTCCAGGTCGGCCAGGTCCTGGTGGGCCACGGCCATATCCAGGTGCTGGCGCACGGCGTCTTCGATGCGGCCCTGAGCCATGAGCAAGTCAATCAGTTTGGCGCGAATGTCGAGATCCATTGGGGCCAGACGCACCATCTGCTCATACATTTTTCCGGCGCGGAGCGACTCGCCGCGCACGCGGTAGAGTTCGGCGATGACGTTGTACTTGGCAATGGCGGCTTCGGTTTTATTCTGGGCCACCAGAATTTCGGCGATCTTGAGATGGATGGGCAGGTAAGTGGGCGAGAGTTCCACGCCCCGGTGGGCCTCGTTCATGGCCGTGTCCAGCCATTTCCTGGACATATACTTCTCAATGGCGTTCATCACTTCCATCACGTGCTCAGCGCCGGGGATGTAGAGCATCTCGGCCAGCGGCGCAAGCATGCCTGCGTCCGCGTCTTGTTGCGAGTTCAACCGCTGGCGGGCCTGTCCCACCCGGTTCTGCCAGTCGGGGCCGGAGAGGAAAGCGATCAGGTTTTCGCCGATCTTCGTCAATTCTTCTTCCGACTGGTTACTGCGTTCCAGGCTTTCCTGGAAGTTTTCGTACAGCCCGCTCAGGCTGTCGGCCTGGCGGGGCTGGACAGTTCCCATGTCTACCAGCCGCAAGCAGTCGAGCAGGTGACTGACTGCGTCCGCCATTTCGCCGTCGCGGCCATAACACAGGCCGAGGCCAAAGTGCGCCCCGGCGGCGTACTCAAGATGATTGGTGGCCGGTTGAAACTGCTTGATGGCGTCGGTGTAGCGTTCGAGATCAAAGTAGGCGGCGGCTAAAGTGTAATTGAGAGCGCCATGTTCCATGCCGGCCCGAAGCGCCTTTTCGTAAAAAGCCGCCGCCGCGTTGAGGTCGCCTTTGGTTTGCACGTCAATAGCTTGAGTGACGTAAGTGATGATTTGGGCTTTGTTGTCGCGCGCGTTCTTGAACGGATCGGTGATGGCTTTTTTGAAGAGACCGCCCTGTCCCTGCCGGGTTGTCTCAGATTCGTCGTCGCCAATGTCGAATAGCAGAGAGGCCAGCTTGCTCATAGCCGCGTCACGCGCGGCGACCATCGGGTTCGACTTCTTCTCCGGCTTGTGCGCCTCGCCCGACGTAGCCGCCTCTTTGGCAAAGTCGGCGAAGGGGCGTTTGCGAAGCGGGCCGGTGCCGCCGCGTTTGCGTTGCGGCGCGGGCAGGGCCACCCCGCGCTGAATCATTTCCACGGCCTGCATGGCTTCGTTGTTGCGCGGGTCAATTTGCACGGCGCGTTGCGCGGCCTGCAGCGCTTTTTGTCCGTCACCCTGTTGTTGCACCAGCCGGGCAACGGTGAGGTACTCGGCAATGGCTTCAGCCGGGCGGTTGGTGCGGTCGTAAGCCGTAGCCAGCCGCAAATGCGCTTGCAGGTTATCGGGGGCCATCTCGGCGGCCCGGCTCCAGTTCTCAATGGCCTTCACTGCGTCGCGACGGGCGGCGTGAATCTCGGCCACAGCCAGGTATGCCAGGGCCGCTTCGCTGGCCCGGCCAAGCTGTTCCAAAATCTCCGCCGACTTCTCAATAGCGACCGAGTCGCCGGGGCTGAGGCGCGCCGTGTGCTGGTAAACGATCAGCGCCTCGTCCGGCTTGTTCATGGCCAGCAGGGCCAGGCCCAGGTTGGAGAGCACGCCCGTGTCGTCGGGGAATTCTCCCAGCGCGGCGCGGTAGGCGGCAACGGCCTGCTCCCACTGCTGATCCCAGGCGGCGGAGTTGCCTTCGTTGACTGCTTTCTCAAAGATATCGCGACGACCGGCCATAAATTAAGTGATGAGTGAACAGTAAACAGTGAGCGGTGATTATTTCTTCTTTGCCGACTTCTTCGGTTTGGCCGCCTTGCGCGGTTTGACCGCTTTCTTGAGTGTAGCCTTTGGCTTTTTGCCTTGCTCGCCGAGCAACGTAACCAGAATGGCTTTCTGCGCGTGCATCCGATTTTCGGCTTGCGGGAAGATGACGCTGTTGGGGCCGTCGGCCACCTCGTCGGTGATTTCCTGGCCGCGGTGCGCCGGCAGGCAGTGCATGACGATGGCATCCGGTTTGGCTTTGCTCAACAGGGCGGCATTCACCTGGTAAGGCGGGAAGACGGCTTTGCGCTTTTCGGTCTCGGCTTCCTGGCCCATGCTCGTCCAGGTGTCGGTGTAGATCACGTCGGCGTCGCGCGCGGCTTCGTAAGGGTCAACCGTCTCAAAAATCTGGCTTCCGCTCTGGGTTGCAAATTCGCGCGCTTTGATGGCCGCCGGGGTTGACAGTTCGTAATCTGCCGGGGTGGCAATGCGGAAATTCATGCCGAGCCTGGCGCAGGCGTGAGCCAGCGAGGCGGCGACGTTGTTGCCGTCGCCCACGTAGGCGACGGTCAACCCGTCGAGTCGCTTCTTGTGTTCGAGAATGGTCAGCACGTCGGCCAGCGCCTGGCAGGGGTGGTTGTGATCCGAGAGGCCGTTGATCACCGGGACTTTGGAATACTCGGCCAGAGTCAAAATGTGCTGGTGATCGAAGACGCGGGCCATGATAGCGTCCACGTAACCGGCCAGCACCCGGGCCACGTCGGGCACCGACTCGCGCTGGCCCAGGCCGATCTCGGCCGGCGAGAGGTACATGGCCTGACCGCCGAGGTGGTGCATTGCCATTTCAAACGAGACGCGAGTGCGGAGCGAGGGCTTTTGAAAGACCATGCCCAGCGTCTTGCCGGCCAGCACTGGCTTGTTGCCGCCTTTGGCGCGTTCCTTCTTCAGCTTGAGCGTAAGGTCAAGCAGGTTTTCGATTTCGGTTTTGCTGAGGTCGGCGATGGCAAGAAAATGGCGCACGGGAGAGGCTCCGGTTGTGATGTAACCGCAGTATAGCAAAGGATGGGGAGGATGACAACCGGGGGACAACGGATTTGACGAATAGAACGGATTGTGATCCGTCGAATTTGCCAAATCCGTTGCCTCAAAACTGCGCCCGCTTAACCCACCCTGCCAACCCCTCAACCAACCGCCGCATCATCGCTTCCGCGCGCTCGGCAAACAGCCCAAAGTTGCCGTAAGCCTCGCCGCTCTGCTCGCTCACCAAATCCGTCACGCCGCGCAGAATCAAACAGTGAACGCCGTTGCGCTTTGCCACGAACGCAATCGCCCCCGACTCCCAATCTCCGGCAATGGCACCATACTCGGCTTTGAGGCGCGGAATCTCGGCGGCGATCAAGTCCCGGTCTGCGGACACAATTGGGACGCGGCGAACCGGCATGGGAAACGGCTCGCGCAACCACGACAGATCAAGGTCGCTGGCGTAAAAGGCAATTGCTTCGGCAGGGTCGCCCATCTGATCAATGATGTCGTAAACGACCGTCCGTTCCACCAGCAGGATCGCGCCCGCTTCCACTTCACCCGCAAAGCCGCCGCATGTGCCAAGATTGATCACCACTTCGGGCCTCCAGCGATCAATCACATACTGAGTCGAAGCCGCCGCCGCGATCTTGCCCCAGCCGCCGTGAAAGAAGATGACTCGCTCGGTCTGGCCGCCGACTGGCAGTTCAACGCTGAACCATTCGCCAAACGGCGAGACCTCCCGCTTGGCGTCGGCGAAACATTTGGAGACGGCTTGCCACTCCACGTCGGCTGAAATAAGGATCACGATCCGAAAGTCTGGCATACGGTAAAATTCTATCACTGTATTTTCTTTGTGTTACTTCGAGTCATCGCGCCTTCGTGGTAAAACGATTGAACCAATGCGTACCTTCGGAAGGAGTAAGAGCAGGACATGAAGTTAAACCGCTTTGCCAACTATGCTTGGGGCGTGCTGGCCTATAACGTCGCCGTCATCTTGTGGGGCGCTTACGTGCGGGCCACCGGCTCGGGGGCCGGGTGCGGCGGCCATTGGCCCACCTGCAACGGCGTCATCATTCCGCTTGCGCCTACCACCAAAACCCTGATCGAGTTCTCGCACCGCCTCTCAAGCGGGCTGGCCCTGGCCGCAGTCGTCGGTCTGACGGTCTGGGCGTTTCGGGCTTATCCCAAAAAGCACATTGTCCGAAAAGGGGCGGGGGCCTCGCTGGCGCTGATCATCGTCGAAGCCCTGCTTGGCGCCGGATTGGTGCTCTTCGGTCTGGTGGCAAATGACGACTCGGCTGCTCGCGCCATTTCCATTTCACTGCATCTCGTCAACACCTTCATGCTATTGGCCGCCATCACTCTCACGGCCTGGTGGGCCTCGGGCGGCAAACCGGTGGAATTCAGCGACACTGCCGTTTTGCCGTTGGCGGTTGGCGTGCTCTCGATGCTGGCGCTCGGCGTGAGCGGCGCGATTGCCGCGCTGGGCGACACGCTCTTTCCTTCTACCTCGCTCTTCGCCGGGCTGGCCCAGGATTTTTCTGC
This sequence comes from Chloroflexota bacterium, assembly GCA_016197225.1. Lineage (NCBI taxonomy): Bacteria > Bacillati > Chloroflexota > Chloroflexota bacterium. Next base: position 9,774 of record JACPWC010000058.1, on the reverse strand, counting down.
CAGCGCCCATCTCTTCCTTCGTCTGCGAACCTATCACCCTTTTATTGCCATTGCTGTCGGGTTGCACCTGATAGTCGTCGCCAGCCTGTACGGTTTCACCAGCCATGATCGGAAAGTGAAACGGCTGGCAATGGCTCTAATCGGGATGGTCGTGGCTCAGTGGGCCGCCGGCCTGATTAACGTCTTCCTGCTCGCGCCGGTATGGATGCAGATTGTTCACTTATTGTTGGCAGACACGGTTTGGATTTTGCTGGTGCTGATGGTTGCCGGAGTTCTGGCGCGCGCGCCGCAGGATGAACCGTTTGGAATGGCGGCGGATTATGCTCACCTCTGATCTTCGCAAGACCTACAGCTTTGACGGGTTGAACGAGAGCGATCTCGCTCCCAACCCTTTCACCCAATTTGGCAAATGGTTTCAGCAGGCGGTGGCGGCCAACCTCACCGAACCAAACGCCATGACGTTGGCGACGGCCACCAAAGACGGCCTCCCCTCGGCCCGCATGGTTCTGCTCAAAGGCTTCGACGAGAGCGGCTTCGTCTTCTTCACCAACTACGAAAGCCAGAAGGGCCGCGAACTGGCCGAGAACCCGAACGCGGCGCTGGTGTTTTATTGGGCCGAACTGGAGCGGCAGGTGCGGATGGCCGGCCCGGTGAGCAAAGTGTCGCTCGAAGAATCCGTGTCGTACTTCAAGAGCCGGCCAGAAGGTAGCCGCCTCGGCGCGTGGGCGTCGCGTCAAAGCCAGGTGATTTCGGATCGCGAAATGTTGGAAGAACGATTGAAAGCGTTGACGGTTGAATATCAGGATCACGAGATTCCTCTGCCGCCGTTTTGGGGGGGCTACCGCCTCTCGCCTCGAACCATCGAATTTTGGCAGGGCCGCCCCGATCGTTTACACGACCGCTTGCGTTACACAAGACACAGTGATAACCGTTGGTTGATTGAGAGATTGTCGCCATAAACTTCACCACAAAGACACGACGGCACGAAGGAACACAAAGGTATCTTGGTGAAGCTTCGAGTCTTTGTGCCTTGGTGGTGAATCATTTGACCTATGCAAGCTCTTTATCCTATTCTTGAATTTGATCCTTCGCCCAACGCCATCCTTGAGCCGCACTTGATCCACGACAAGATTGCCATTCCTGAACGTTGCGTGGTCTGCTTCTTCGCCGATGTGTTTGAAACGTTGAGAGCGAATGGCAAGCTCAAAGTGATAGCGACCCAAAGAAGTGAGATCGGCGACAACCCGATCTACGAACTTGACCTGGACGGGCGGCGGCTGGCGGCCTTTCATCCTGGTGTGGGCGCGCCGCTGGCGGCGGCTTTTTTGGACGAAGTGATCGCCCTCGGTTGCAGGAAGTTCATCGCCTGCGGCGGGGCTGGAGTCCTCAATCGTGAGATTGCCGTCGGGCATCTGGTGGTGCCAACGTCAGCGGTGCGCGACGAAGGGACGTCGTATCACTACCTGCCGCCGAGCCGCGAAGTGAGCGTCAGCCCGGAAGGTGTGGTCGCGATTGAAGCGGCGCTGAAAGCGGACGGCATTGATTACATCGTCGGCAAAACGTGGACGACCGACGCCATTTACCGCGAAACGCCAGACAAGGTGAAACTTCGGAAGGAAGAAGGCTGTCTAACGGTTGAGATGGAAGCCGCCGCCTTCTTCGCCGTCGCTCAGTTTCGGGGCGTGACCTTTGCCCAAATTCTTTACGGCGGCGATAACCTGGACAGCGAACAGTGGGACTCGCGCCACTGGGACAAGCGCACTTCGATCCGCGAGAAACTGTTCTGGCTGGCGGCTGAGGCGTGTTTACGGTTGTGAGATTGACTAATTTTGATCCACGAAGTTACACGAAGAGGAAAGAAAGCGAGGAGACGATGACTATATCTCAATCCAGTGAACGACCTTTGGTCGAGCGGGTATTTTTAGAGCCACAGGAGCGGCGGTTGCGCACCGGCTGGCGGATCGGCATTCATGGGCTGGCGCTGTTTGTGGCTATATTCCTGTTTAGCATTCCGGCGGGGTTGGCGCAGTTGGTGGGTGCGCCGGAGATAGTGGTTCTGGCGACGGGGCAGGGCGCTTTCGTGTTGGCGGTGACGGTGACGGTCTTTTTAGCGCGCCGGTTTTTGGATCGGCGGACGATTTTGAGTCTGGGTTTTGCGCGTCTCAACGCGGTAAAAGATGCAGTCGCCGGCTTTGTGATTGCCGGCCTGATTATGGGCGCGATCTTTGTGATCGAGTGGGCGCTGGGTTGGTTACGAGTCGAGTCGATGGCGTGGACGACGGAGTCGTTATTCACAGTCATCATTCAGTTGTTCGTCTGGCTGTTGATCTTTCTAGCGGGCGCGTGGACGGAAGAGTTGTTGTGCCGGGGCTACTGGTTGCAAAACATTGCCGAGGGGCGCGGCCTCGTTTGGGGGGTGATCGTTTCATCCGTGTTATTCGGACTCCTGCACGGCCTGAACCCGAATGTGACGGTGACGGCGATTGCGTTGTTGGTGCTGGCCGGAGTCTTTTTGGCCGTGCCCTACTTGTATACCCGCCAGTTGTGGATGTCCATTGGCCTGCATCTGGGCTGGAATTATTTTGAAGGCAATATCTTCGGGTTTCAGGTGAGCGGGCTGGATACGTTCCGGCTCATTCGCTCGACAGTCAGCGGGCCGGAGCTTATCACCGGCGGCGCGTTTGGTCCCGAGGCCGGGCTGATTGTGTTGGTGGCGATGGCTCTGGGCACGTTGCTGATTTACTTTTACACTCGTGGCCGCCATTAGAATTTGAAGTTGTAGAGAAACACGCCCACGAACTGGGCCTGCTGTAAGGCCTCCACCCCCTCCTGCCCAACCTCAATCCAACCTCATAATCCAACCTAGAGCGGTTTCCAGATTGGTTTACGGCATCGTCCGTCCAGACTTCCGAAGTCTTGAAGACTTCGGAAGTCTGGAACCCGTAAATCAACTCGGAATTTGCTCTAAGTTGGACAACACTCCAACCGCTCCCGATGACCTCGGGCCAGCGTTACCGGGCGCGTCTTGGGCCGGGTCGAACACCATGCAACCCCAAATGAGCAAAAAGTGAATACCTTTTGGTCTGGAGTGAGAGCGGCAACGCCGATATAGTGAATACAACATCGGCCAGCACTCTACGATGAGAAGATGAAACAATGCTCTGGACTGCCTTGCAAGATCGGCGCTTTGCGCGCCTCTTTTACGCCACACTGATCTCACAGATCGGGACTCAGATTGACCGCATCGCTCTGCTGGTGCTGGTCTATCAGCAGACGCGGGATGCCCTGTGGGTTTCGCTGATGCTGGGCGTGCAACTGGCCGCCACCCTGATCCTCAGCCCCATCCTCTCGGCGTGGGCCGAGAACCAGGAACGCCGCCGCCTGCTCGTCCTCTCCGATCTTCTACGCGCGCCGCTGGTAGCCCTGATCCCCCTCGTTGGCCTGCGCTCACTGCCGGCATTGATCGGCTTGCTGATCGCACTCGAGGCCTTGCGTCTTCTGCACGACCCGGTGGCCCAGTCCGTGATCCCGGAATTGATTCCGCCAGACCGATTGGACTCGGCCAACAGTTTGATGCTCTTCACACAACGTTTCGCAGAAGTGGCCTTCGTTGGGTTGGCCGGTATTTTGGTAGCCGCCGTTGGCCCGGCCTCGGCCTTCTGGATTGACGCCGCCAGTTACGCACTCTCCGGCCTCCTCCTGCTGAAATTACCGCGCCTGGAAGCGGCGGCCCCAGCTCGCGTCACGTATTGGGTGCGCGTTCGAGAAGGCATGGGACATATCGTGGGCCAACCCATCATCCGCCGCACTATCGGCACGCTTGTCGTGGCCGCTATGTTTGGCTCGATGGAACTGGTGCTGGGCATTGTGCTGGCTGTGTCGGTGCTGAGAGTCGGGTCAACCGGGTTCGGCTTGATGGAGGCGGCTATCGCGTTGGGGGCCGTCATCGGGTTGGCGCTGGTTCCGTCGCTCACGACCCGGCTTCCGCGCGAGCGACTGTTCTTCTTCAGCCTGCTGGCCTTCGGCCTGTTCGAGGCCTCCATCGGCGCCTGGCCCAATTTCTTCTGGGTGCTGATCGCTTACTTTATGACCGGCCTCCTCAACATGCTCTTTCTCATCCCGGCGCGCACCCTCCTGCAACTTCACACTCCGCCCGAACTGCGAACCCGTGTCTTCGCCGCGTTTGGCGCGCTGATGCGTGGCGCAGTGCTGGTGGGCACAATCGCCGGCGGGGCGTTGGAACCGGCGCTGGGTGCGCCACTGGTCATCATTGTGGCCGGGTTGTTTGTGACAGGAGTGAGCGCCTGGGCATTGTGGCGCGGCGGCATCGTGAAGCAATCCGCTGAGGCCGACCCTTCGGCAGAGCCTCGGCTGGCTTAGATAATTCATCATAGAAAGGAGGTGAGAACCATGAAGAATCTGAAGAGCAAAGTTCGTTTCAGCATCGTTTGGGGTGACTGATTCCCCAGTTCCTCGACTGGCCTGGATAATTCATCATAGAAAGGAGGTGAGAACCATGAAGAATCTGAAGAGCAAAGTTCGTTTCAGCATCGTTTGGGGTGACTAATTTCCTCGCCGAACGAGATTGATTAGCCTCTCCAGCCGCGGCGTCTTCGCGGCTGGAGAGCTTTGTGTTTGAAAGGTATACTTCGGTCGAGGAGTTTCCTTCCATGATCAACAACGGCCAACCCGCCATTGAAGCGCGGGGATTGAGAAAGACGTATGGCAAACACGAAGCAGTCAAACATGTTGACCTGACCATTCACCCCGGCGAGATCGTCGGCTTTCTCGGCCCCAACGGCGCGGGCAAGACCACCACACTCAAAATGCTCACCGGCCTGCTCAAACCCACCGCCGGTCAGGCCGCCATCGTCGGCCACGACATTCAAAAAGAGCCGGTCAAGGCCAAAGCCGCATTTGGCTACGTGCCCGACGCGCCCAACCTGTATGCCAAACTCAGCGGCTGGGAGTTTCTGCGTTTCATCAGCCGCCTCTATCGTGTGCCGAAAGAGCACGCCGAACGGCGCGCCAACGAATTGCTGAAGTTATTCGAGTTGTCGAACGCGGCCAGCGATCTGATCGAAGGCTACAGTCACGGCATGCAACAAAAGATGGCCCTGGCCGGGGCGTTGATCCACGATCCGCAAGTGCTCTTCCTCGACGAGCCGACCGTTGGCCTTGATCCGAAATCGGCGCGTTTGATCAAGGACATGCTCGGCCAACTGCGCGACCGGGGAACCGCCGTGTTTTTTTCCACCCATATTCTGGAAATCGCCGAGCGCATGTGCGACCGGGTCATCATCATCAACCAGGGCGAGATTGTGGCCTCCGGCACGCTGGCCGAACTGCGGGCCAGTGAGGGCCACGGTTCGTTGGAAGACATCTTCCTGAGTGTCACCGGCGGCGCAGAGTACGCCGAGATCGCGCAAGTGCTGTCATGATCGCCGACACATTTTTGTTATTGACCTTGCGCCTGCAGGTCGAGTGGAACACCTTTCGCAGTCGCAAATTGATCCGCCAGATATTGATCGTCGTTCTCTTTTTGGCGGTTGGGGCGGTGATGATCAGTTTTGCCTCCGGTTTCGGCTACGGGGCCGGGGCGATCCTGCGTCGCTTCCCCCGCCTGCAACTTGAGCCGTTGATGCCGGGGTTGATCCTCGGCATTGTGACCCTGCTCTCGCTGGCGAGCAGTTTCGGCGTGGCCCTCAGCGCCCTGTTTCTCAGTAACGACCTCGAACTGTTGATGAGCGCGCCCGTCAATCGCCGCGCCGTCTTCATGAGCAAAATTCTGGATGGCATGATGGGCTACTATGTGCTGGTCATGGCCACGGCCATGCCGGCCCTGTTTACCTATGGCCTGGGCCTGCGTTACGGCCTGCTGTATTACCTGTTGGCCTTTGTTGCCGTCCTCGCCACGCCGCTCCTGCCCGCCGGGCTGGGCGCGTTGCTGGTGATGGTCGTCGCCCGCTTTGCCCCGGCCCGCCGCGTGCGCGAAGTGATGGGCCTGGCCGCCGCCCTCTTCGGCGTGACTTGTAGCCTCATCAGCAACCTCTCGCGTTCCTGGTCTCGCCTTGCCTTCCTCGGCGATCAATTCAATCTCGAAGCCTTGTTGACACTAACCCGTTCGCTGATCAATTTGCCGATCCCGCCGTTGATGGCCGGGCGCGGGTTGGCGGCGGCGGGCGTGGGTGAGATCGGATCGGCGTTTGCGAATATGGCCGGCTTTCTGCTGTTGACCTTCGGGCTTTTCGCCGCTATTGTGTGGCTGGCCGACACGTTATACGCCAGCGGCTGGGTGCGGATGCAAAGCAGTGGCAGTGCTAACAGAAACAAGCAGAGGGCCGAAAAGGCGGCGGCCCGGAGCGGTCTGCTGGGAAGCGCCCCGGCCTCGTTCGCCCTGGCTCTTAAAGATTGGCGCGTCATCCCCAGAGACTTGCGCAACTTCGCCCAGTTCCTCGCGCCGCTGTTTTTGCTCCCGGTGATCTACATCAACTTGCTGGGCGGCGGCGGGTCGCGCAGTTTCAACGCTGTAGCTCAGGCCAACAATTTTGCCGAGGGGCGCGTGAATTTTTCCAACGCCTTTGCCGCCGCCGGCGTGCTAACCGTCACCTTTCTGATCTTCAACCGCATCGCTTCCACCGGCATCAGCATGGAAGGCAAGTCGTGGTGGTTGCTCAAGACCGCGCCCCTCGCCGGCCGGGAATTATTGGCGGGCAAATTTCTGGCGGCGCTGATGCCGTTTACGGCCATCGGCACGGCCCTGATGATCGGGATGGCGATCTGGCGCGGTTTCAGCGTTATTGGCGCGCTTTACGGCTGGCTCGGCATGATGGTGCTTGGCTCAGGGATGATGGCCGTGGATGTCGGTCTGGCCGTCCCCTGGGCCAACCTGACCTGGGACGATCCCCGGCGGATGAGTTCCGGTTGGGGCGCGTTGTTCTCGTTCTTCATCAACACGATTCTGGGCCTCGTCGCCGGACTCTTGCTGGCCCTACCCCTCATCGCCCGCGCCTTCCTGCCCGCCTTTGAAATCATCGCCTGGCTCGTGGGGCCGTTGGGAGCGATTGCCGTCAGCTCCGCCATCGGCGGCTTGGTGGTGCAATTCGGCCTCAGCCGTTTGAGCAGTGTGGGTGAGGCGTAGGGGCGCGGCGACCGCGCCCTACATGTTATTGCGACATCTGGTAAAATCTTTTTCGATGACCGCCCAACTCCCTCCCGCCGAACGCCCCCGCAACCCGCACACCGAAGCGCTTCACAAGCGCGAAGCATTCTGGCAAATCTATTTTCCGATGGGCTTGGCGTTTGTGTTATTCATCGGTATATGCGCGTTAGCAGTGGCGGCGGCAGTGGGATCGAATGGTGGCGCTACAGAAGTGTGGGCCGATATCTCACTTGTAGTTGTGATTTTGCAGGTCATGGTATTCGTCTTGCCTCTGCTCATCCTCTTCGGCGGGCTGGCTTATGGCGTCGGCTACGTCATCCCCAAACTGCCGCCGTATTTCAAGATTGCTCAGGACTACGCCGTGCTGGCCGCCAGCGAAGTCAAACGTCTGACGCGCTACGTCGAAGAGCCGGTTCTGCAGTTCAAAGGCGGCGTGGCCGGCTTCGACCAGTTCGTGCAGAGCGTGCGGCGCTTTATCCCGTTCAAGTAAAGGTGACTGTCCCTGGCTACAAGGCCGCGAGATACCAGGCGCTCGGAGCCAGTGACAGTCACCTAAAAGCAAATTCGGAGGCGGGCTATGGAAGAAGAAAGCACTGAATTGGATTGGCGGGTGAAGGCTCTGATCGTGGGCGGGATCGTGGGGGCCATCGCCGGCGTCGGGGCGGCCTACCTCTACATCCGCAACATCGAAGAGGCCGGCCAGGAGCCGAAGCTGGCGACGAAGGATGCGATGACGATCGGGTTTTCGCTTGTCTCACTCATCAAGCAGATTGGCAATTTGGGCGGGTGAAGTGAAGTTAGCCCGCTTTTATTTGACAAGGTACAACCTATGAAACTGAACGAATCGCGAGCAATTATTATAGCCGCCGTGATAACCTCAATAGCCGCGATTTTCGCAGCCGTCATAACAGGATGGTTTGCACTGCAGGCAATCACAGGGGAACGTCAGGCCCAAGCAACCAGCATAGTTTTAGCCCAAGCTGCCACCGAGAGCATTTCTACGCAAACATCTCTTCAAAGAACTGTAACTGCGCCATCCAGCACTCCCCCTAATACACGCACTCCAATAGTTACACTCACATCAACACCCTCAATTCAGCCGATTGGCTCTGTTTTCACTGATGACTTCGACAAAGGCATCAATTCGGCTTGGAAAGTGTTATATGGTGACCTCGGAATGGCCAATGGTCAGTATACCGTTGTCTCCGCATTCAATAACCATCAAACGAATCATATAGCTATACTCGATGGTTACTATTGGGGTAACCTGCGAATAAAGGTAACTCTTTCTCCGCTCAGTTCTTACTCGTGTAATTTCCCATGTAGAGCAGTTGCCCATGGCGCAATAATCATTCGATATCAACCGGATAATTCTGCTATTGGATTACTCATTCTTCCTGGTCAAAGAAGCATAGCTTTTGGAACTCTCGACTCCAATGGTGGTTGGGCAATTCATTCCGGCTCAGAAATCAGCGGAAACGATGCGGGATTTGACCTCCAGAATATATCATCAAATGAAATCACTGTAGAAGCGCAAGGCGAAAACTATTTTGCCTACATCAATGGTAGGCAAGTATCATCAGCTACAATTTCTGGTTCAACCTCAGGGCGAGTAGGCCTTTGGTTTCAAACCAGCGAATTGACTGGAACCGCAGGTTTTTTCGCACCTAGATTTGATAATTTTATAGTGGAGAGTCTCCCGTGAGCGCCAAGGCTCGATTTTGTGCCGTGAGACCCTTTGCGAATTACAGCGGGCTAGCCGCGGCTCGTAGCGGACGGCGAGTATGCGTTCGATAGTCACATTGCTATAGCTCTGGAAGGCATACCGATGACCCTAATGGACGCAATCTCGATATTTTCGTTATTTGTTGGCATCGCCTCCATAATCTTGGCGATCTACGCAATGGCATCAGCGAATCGCTCGGAGGAGCGTAGCAAGAAAAACTTCGAGAATACCCAGGCCATGATGCGAGAATTCTACGACAGAACAAAAGACCTTCTAAATGATATTGACAAGAGAGCCAACGCAATCGAGACAGTCACATCGAGTAGCCAGGAAAAACTACTTTCCACAGTAACCGCGATTGTCAACGAGACTGTTCTGCCGAAAAAGGAAGATGCAGGCGAGAAGTTTGCAATGTTATTTATGCAACAGTTGCTCTCTAATCCACAAGGCGCTAAAGACATGATGAATGCCCTCAAGCCATTTATAGAAATGAGCCAGCCGAAAGAGGCAAAGAAGAAAGACGGCTAGAACACTTAGAGCCTATCCTAAAGACCCCTTTACTGATACAGTTGCCAAATGGCAAAGACTGCGAAAACACCCACCAAATACCGGAAACAAACACGCCCCACGACGCCGACCAATCCCACGACCGGCGGTTTTGAAATCTCCGACGAGTTATGGGCCATGCTGGCCCCCTTACTTCCCGTGTATGTAAATCGGCATCGCTTTGGCGGCGGTCGACCCCGCGTCCCAGATCGCCAATGCGCCAATGGCATTTTCTATGTTCTGCGCACCGGCTGCCAATGGAAGGCCTTGGACACGACGGGGATCTGTTCCGGCTCAACGGCCCACCTTCGCTTTCAAGAATGGGTCGAAGCCGGGGTGT